>JBIOVC010000182.1:0-7182 GCA_044867545.1 Hyphomicrobiaceae bacterium
TGCCGCGCGCCACGAGCGCCTCGGTCAACAGGCTCGTCACCAGCTCCCAGGGACCATAATGGCGCGGCGGGGTGCGCCAGGAGATCGGCGCGAGCATGGCGATACGCAAGCGATTGTCCTTCCTTGCCTTCATCAATCGGACGTAAGGATCATGCCCTCGTTTCCTCGAAGCAGAAGGGCGCCGTGTCCGGGCTGCGCCGCGTCGGCGAGAGTGGACAAGAGCGGCTGGGCGTCGCTCGCCCAGTCGGGCAACTGCAGATGTTGCGTCCGTTGACCCAAATTGAGGGCCACAATCAATCGCTCCGCACCGTGGCGGCGCTCATAGGCAAAAACGTCGCCCTCCGCATCCAGCAGCGTGAAGCTCCCGATCGACAGCGCAGGATGCGTTCGCCTCATCGCCAGCAGTCGACGATAAAGCGTCAGGATCGAATGGGGGTCCTCCGCCATGCGCGCGCTGTTGCGCGTTGGCCAGTCGGCATTGAGCGGCAGCCACGGCTTGGCCGTGGTGAAACCGGCATTTTCGCTCCCGTCCCAGGGCATCGGTGTCCGGACTGGATCGCGGCCCAAGGCGAGCCGGGGCTCGCGCAGCTCGCGGGGATCCTGAACCTGATCAGCAGGAATCGCCACGTCGCTCAAACCCAGCTCGTCGCCGTAGTAGAGGGTAGGCGTGCCGCGCAGAGTCAGCAGCAGCATCGCCGCGACGCGGGCCTGTGCCTGCCCGCGCTTGGTGGCGATGCGCGACCGGTCGTGATTGCCGAGCACCCAGTTCGGCCAACCGCCCGGCGGAAGCGCCGCCTCGTAGTCTGCGATCAGCTTGGAAAGGGAGCGCGCCTCCCACGGCGCTTCGATGAGCTGGAAATTGAACGGCAGATGCACCCCAGGCCGCTTCCGGCCGTAGTAGTGCATCAGCCGATCGACCGGCAGGTAGATCTCGCCGATCAGCACGCGATCGGCCCCTCCGTTGCCACCATAGCTGTCGGCGATGGCGCGCATGTCAGCGGCGATCTCGTGCACCTCGGGCTGGTCGGTCGAATGAAGCTGGCGCACGCGGTGCATGTCGCCCATCGCCGGCTGATAGTCGGGATTGGGCGGATTGTCCGCGAAATCTGCCGCCTTGACCAGGTGCCACAGTACGTCGATCCGAAAGCCATCCACGCCGCGGTCGAGCCAGAATCGCATCACGTCGTACATCGCCGCCTGCACGGCCCTATTGCGCCAGTTGAGGTCCGCCTGCTCCTTCAGGAAGGCGTGGTAGTAGTATTGGCCCGTGGCCTCGTCCCACGCCCAGGCCGAGCCGCCAAAATCGCTGATCCAGTTGTTGGGTGGCCCGCCGTCGGGAGCTGGGTCGCGCCAGACGTACCAGTCCCGTTTCGGATTGTCGCACGAGGCACGGCTCTCGGCGAACCAGGGATGCTGGTCGGACGTGTGATTGGGCACGAGGTCGAGCAGGACCCTGAGCCCGCGTGCATGGGCTTGCACAAGCAGCTCGTCGAAGTCGGCGAGCGTGCCGAAGCGTGAATCGACACCGCAGTAGTCGGCAACGTCGTAGCCGAAATCAGCCATCGGCGAGGGGTAGATGGGCGAAATCCAGATGGCGTCGACGCCGAGGCTCGCCAGATAGTCGAGCCGCCGCTCGATGCCCTTCAAGTCGCCAATGCCGTCGCCGTTCGCATCTTGGAAGGAGCGCGGATAAATCTGGTAGATCACGCCCGTCTGCCACCAGGGCGCGGTCACGAAAACGGCCTCGGGCGCAACGCGGCACGCAAGATCAGCCTCTTCTCCAGCCACGCTCGAGCCTCTTCAACGAGCAGCATGCAAGTGCTGCGCCTTGACGGACCAGAAGACAAGGAAAGTCGGCGTGTCCGGAACGAGGGCCGATTTTGGTATCTATTTCGCCCGACGAGGACTTCCAATCTCCCCGCGCTTGGGCGTTCACACTGCTCGGGCTGGACGCGTATTGCGCGCTGGTAGTGGGAGATCTGACCGCCGGTCGCATGCGCGAAGTGCTGGCCGGGAGACTGGTTGACGCGTTCCAGGCGATCGAGACACAAGATTGGTGCTGGTTTGAGGATGTGCTCGCCTACGACAACGCACGCCTTTCGCAGGCGCTGCTCGTCACGGGCGCAGCGCTCGAGAGGCCGCTGATGGTCAAGATCGGCCTGGCATCCCTCCGCTGGCTCATGACGCTACAGACCACGCCGGAAGGCTGCTTCAGGCCCGTCGGCACGGAGAGCTTCGGCGCCAAGCAGACGCCCCCACAACCGTTCGACCAGCAGCCCGTCGAGGCAGCCGCAGCGATCTCGGCCTGCCTTGCGGCATGGCGCGCAAACGACAACGCCGAATGGACGGCGGGAGCGATGCGCGCTTTCGATTGGTTTCTCGGCGGCAACGACCTCCAGACATCTCTGGTTGATCCGAGCTGCGGAGGTTGCATGGACGGGCTGCATCCGGATCGCCCCAATGAGAACAGAGGCGCGGAGTCGGCGGTATCCTACCTTCTGGGCCTTGTCGAGATGCGCCAGTTCGCACGCGCCAATGCGACGGCGTCCTCCGAGCTCGCACAGAAGCTGCCTCTCAGCGCCTGAGCCGCCTGAGCTCGCGCCCAATGCGTAACCAATGATCCAGGGGATCGCTTTGTCTCAGCCCATGTTCTTGAATCGACAGACCTTGTATCTGCGGCCGGATCCCGCCAGGGTCGTGGTGCGACCTTTCAAGCCGACGCCTGAGCCCAGGGATCTCAAGCCCACCGACAAGGCACGCGCCAATCACATCGTCGGTCGAGTATTGAGCCTCGACTCCGCTACCGCTGAACAGCAACTTGCCGACGTACTGGAAAACTTCGAAGGTCGCCATAGGAACCTGCTCGAGATCTTCGAGAGGCGTGCCGTCGAGATGGAGGCAGCGCTGGAGCCGCATGCGGTTCTGACGAAAGCACAACGGTATCTGGTCGGTTCGTATTTTCTGCACGAGTACTCCTTCGAGGCGTCCGCCTTGTTCAATCCGAGCATCGTGCGGCACCCTGATCAGTCCGGCGCATCCGCGGGAGGATGCCGATTCATACTGAGTCTGAGGGCCGTCGGCGAAGGGCACATCTCCTCCTTGACGTTCAGATCCGGCTCTATCGCCGCGGATGGCGGCGTCACCATCGATCCAACGGCGCGCCTTGCGTCCGTGCCGAAAATCGCGCGCCGCACGGCACGGTCCGATGGTGAAGATGTCGAGGTGAGCTTCAGCCCTGATGAAGACCTCAGCGAGCGCGTCATCTTTCCAATCACGGAGGCGCAGGCCAACGGCATCGAGGATGCCCGGTTCGTCGAGTTCGAGGACAAAGGGCGAAAAACGTTCTTCGCCACCTACACCGCCTACAGCGGCAGAGCGATCAGGTCCGAGCTCCTCGAAACCGCCGACTTCCGGTCGTTTCGCATGACGCCTCTCAGCGGTACCGCAACGCGAAACAAGGGAATGGGTCTGTTCCCTCGCAAGATTGACGGCCGCTACGCGATGATCGGGAGGCAGGACAATGAGAATCTTCACTTGATCTATTCCGACGACCTCTACAGCTGGGACGGCGGACACTCGTTCGTGCAGCCGGCGTATCCCTGGGAGTTCGTTCAGATCGGCAATTGCGGCTCGCCCATTGAGCTGGACGAAGGCTGGCTGCTGCTGACGCATGGCGTCGGCCCGGTGCGGAAATACTCCATCGGCGCGCTCCTTCTCGACAAGCGGGACCCTTCCAAGGTTCTTGGCCGCGTGCGCGAGCCGCTCGTGCGCCCCGACCCCACCGAGCGGGAAGGGTATGTGCCCAACGTCGTTTACACGTGCGGTGCGCTGCGCCACGGCGACCGCATTGTTCTGCCGTATGCGGTATCGGACACCTTCTCCAATTTCGCGACCATAGGGATTGCGGCATTGCTCGAGGCTCTTGCCGGCTGACTGGGGCAAGAGCCCAGGTTTGGCGTGGAAAGTGGTCTGTTCGGGCCAAATTCCCCATCCCTGTAAGGGGCCGAGTGTCAGATGTACCTCCGCGACCTGATGCGTCTTCGGTAGACCGGGACAGGGCCGCTTGGTTCTTTCGGTGGCGAGCTGCAGTTGGTAAGGGCGATCATCCGATCCAAGGCGGGCGATCGTCCGGGTGTGCCGTGCTATCATGAAGTAATTGAACCACGATACGCTCGCGCAAGTCAGCGAGGCCCAGCAGCAAAGCCGATTCAAGGCAATTACTCACCCCTCTGCGGCAGCGTGACTCACGCGTAGCGGATTGAACGAAGGACCGCGCGCTGATTCAAGCTCGGGATGGCGCCACACCTGCGCGGCTCGATTCGTCCGATACCGACAGCTTGAAGCCGCTGGTGCAGCAAGCGCCGAGTCGGCAGGCGGCGCGCTCTCGCATCAGTCGAAGACAATGCTCGGCGTGCCCGATACGCTACGAGAGGCAATGGAAAGCACCATCAAGCCGCGTTCACCGTCCGTCATCCCACAGTCCACCGCCTCACCGCAGTTCGGCCAACTCTCCACGATCCCGTTCATCTTACGGACACCTGCTTGATCCTCGCGGGCGTACTGGCGAGTGGTCAGATGCTCATCGGGTCGCGCCGGCCAGGAAACAAGCATTGGCCGGGTCTGCGGCCGGTGGCTCGCAGGTAGTCTTCGACCGAGTGGCGCGTCACGTCGGTCAGTTCGAAACGGACGGGCCGGCCGGTCTTGCTCTGCCGGACGGTGGCGCGGTCGATGGCATAGCCGTTGGGCGCTACGTCATCGACGCGCAGCGCCACGAGATTGCAGCCGCGCAGCTTGCTGTCGATGGCGAGGTTGAACAGGACCAGGTCGCGGGTAGGCTGCTCCAGCTGCAGCTTGGCGCGGATCGACCACACGTGGCCGGGCCGCAGCGGTGGCTTCGGACCGGTGAGTTTGCCCTTGTTACGCGCGTCGCAGGGCGCCTCCCCAGGTGATGACGGAGGATTGCTGTCGTTTGAGGTGGGTCTCCCCTTGCTGAACGGGCCTGCAGGGCGTGCTGGCCTGGCAGGCCTCGGTTGGTTCGGCGACGTGGTTCTTGTGCTCACCCTCGCCCGGGTAGCGTGCGGCCGCGATCGAGGGTCCACATGACCCGACTGGGGCCGACGAGGCCCAGGACGGCGTGGCCGCGCAGCGGTTCGAGGGCCGGCTTCCAGGGCGCCAGGGTGAAGGTGTCCGCGCTCCGGATGACGGCGAGCTTGCCGGTCGGCGTCGCGATGGCGCGCTCGTAGACGCCGGAGAGCTGGCTTCCCGGCTCGCGCGGCACATGGATGGCGTTCAGCTGGCGCGACAGCGTCTCGGCCAGGTGCGCGGTCTCACGCTGTCGCAGGCTGCGCATCATCTCAGGCTTCGGCGTGACCTCGTTCAAGGCGGAGACGGCGGCCAAGTTTCGCTCGGCCAGCCACCGGCCGCGGTCGGCGAGGGCCTGCCGCAGCTCCGCCGGGAAGCCAGGCATCTCGTTCTGCACCTGGAGCTTGCCGATGATGGCTTCATCGAGCCAGGTCGGCCCGTCGTACGTGGTGAGCCGGCCGATCTCGATCTCCGACAGCACCTCGAGCCGCGGAACCGGGGTGGGTTTCCCGCGCAGGGTCTCGTCGCCGGCAAGCGCCACCAGCATCCCCCGCTGGGGCACATCGCCCGGTTCGATCCGGCCGAGGTCGGCATAGTGGATGCGGCCATCGATCGCATCGACCACCACCCAGGTGCGGTCGGTGATCTCATCGACCATGCCGACTCCGATCACCTTGCCGATCAGCGGCGTCTTGCGCGGGCCGCGCTCGAAGAGGGCCATGGCGGCGGCACCGCGGTCGATGCCGAGCTCCCTGAGCACCTGCTGCATGGTCCTGAATTTGTCGGCGCGGTCCCCGAGCCGGCGCAGCTTGCTCTCCAGCTTGCCGTCGAGCTGCCACACGCCCTGCTGGCGCTCCTGGGCGAGACCCAGCCGCTCCAGCGTCTTGAGGCGGCCGATCCTCAGGGTCTGCTGCACGGGGTCCTGCTCCTCGGCCGTGGTGACGACGAGGATGCCGTCCTCGGCGCGCGCCAGCAGCGACCGGTCGAGCCGCGTCAGCCGTTCCTGCCCGGTCTCGTTGAAGAGCTTCTGCGTCCGTTCGAGGTCGGTCTCGGGGCCCAGCTCCAGGGTGATCAGGCCCTGCGCCCGGGCGCGGACCCCGTAGGCGATGTAGTCGCGCGCCATGATCAGGTCCCGCCCCTGGTCGTCGCGGCCGCGGATGACGATGTGGGTGTGCGGGTGCCCCGTGTTGAAATGGTCCACCGCCATCCAGTCCAGCTTCGTCTCGAGGTCGCGCTCCATCTGCGCGAGCAGGTCGCGGATGAAGGGCTTGAGGTCGGCGAGCCGGGCGCTGTCCTCGGGCGAGACGATGAACCGGAATTGGTGCGGATCCTGCCCGGACCGATCGAGGAAGGCCGGCCCGTCCGCCTCGTCGTGCGAGGCGTCATAGAGATGGCCCGCCATTCCCTCGCGGGTGACGCCATCGCGCAGGATGTACCTGAGGTGGGCCCGGGCGGCGCCGAGGTCGCCGGCCACGATCCTGGTGTAGCGCGCCTTGACGATGACGCGCCGGCTGCCGGGCGCGATCAGCCCAGCGGCGGCCCGGACGCCGGCGCCCATGCCACGCTTGAGAGCGGAGGGCGACACGTGGCCTTTCTGCCGCAAGGCGCGGACGCCGGCCTTGCCGGCTTGCCGGAAGACCCGTGTCGTATGCTTGATGAGCCGTGCGCCTTCGGCGTCGCGCATGCGACCGAGCTTGGGCTTGAAGTCGTCTTGCGGCATGAGGCTCCCCCGAGCATTGATCGAGTTCGAGGTGAGATGCCGCGGGGAGGCAGGATTTCAAGACGGAGTCGTTACAAGCGTTTGAATTAGGACGCGCATTTCGACCGCCGACTCTGCGCCCGTTCTCTTGGAGGCGCATGCACACGGTCAATTGCTCGGATTGGTGCCTGGACGACTCCTGTCTTTTATCTCGATGTCCAAAACTTCAGTCCTGACCGGCCCAAAATCCTATCGAAACTCAATTGCCCGAGACACGATCTGAGAGGTCCACATGGAACCCGTTTTCAGGGTTGAGACGACGCGGACGAAAATCAACTGATCACGGAGCACTCGGTTTGACGAGGGGAAGAAAGAGCATCTCACGGCGTCTCAGGTCAGGG
>JBIOVC010000183.1:0-2325 GCA_044867545.1 Hyphomicrobiaceae bacterium
AGGTCGGTGTCATAGCCCTGCTGCTTGGCCGACTTCACATCCGGGAAGGCGGGGTCGGGGATATTGCCGAGCAAGGCCAGCACCCTCAGATCGTTGCTCTTGACGTGGGGCACGATCACCTGCGGAAACTGCACCACCACCTCCACGCGCCCGGCGAGCAGGTCGGCGGTCGCCTGGCCGCCGGTGCGATGGATCGGAACGATCTTGGCGCCCGCGGAGGAGAACAGCGCCACGCTGGCGATGTGGGTCTGGCTGCCCTGGCCCGAGTTGCCGACCCGCACCTTGTCAGGGTTTGCCTTCGCGAACTCGATCAGCTCCTTCAAGGTCTTCCACGGCGAATCCGCCTTCACGGCGAGCGCGGGGTTCTCGATCGTCACGCGGGCGACGTGCTCGAGGTTCTTGTAGTCGAACGGAAGCTGGCCGTTGTGGAAGGTGGTCGAGATCGAGTTGGAGCTCCACACGATCGAATAGCCGTCGGGCTTCTGCTGCGAGATATACGTGTAGCCAATCGCGCCGCCGGCGCCCGGCTTGTCGAGGATGGGCACGGGCGCGCCCAGGACCTTGGCCATGCCGTCGGCCAATATGCGTGCGGTTTGCGTCGACGCGCTCGCGGCGCCGAACAGCGTCGTCATCTCGATCGGCTTGCCGCCGGGATACTCCTGCGCCGCGGCGGGAGTCGCCATGGCAGCGAATATGGCCGTCACCAATGCGGTCGTGACCTTCGTCATCGTCTTTCCTCCCATGCTCTTGTTATGCGGCCGCCTCCCGCACGGCGACGCCCTTCGCCTTCACCACCACCTTGATGGCATCGTCGACGCGCTCCCGCGCGTACCGCAATGCAGTGGGCAAGTCCTCGAGCGCAAAGGTATGGGTGTGGATTTTGGCAGCATCGAAGCGCTTCTGGCGCATGAACGCCTCGGCGCGGTGGGTGGCGCTCTTGCCCTCGCCGCGGATGCCGTAGAGGTAGATGTTGTTCCTCACGATGTGGGCGAAGTCGACCGGCACCTGCTCGTGCGGGAAGGCGGCGAGGCAGACCTTGCCGCCGCGGTTGACCATGCGCGCCGCCTCGTTGACGGCGTTGGGCGCGCCCGAGCACTCGAGCACGTAGTCGACGCCCTTGCCGCCGTTGAGCCGCCGCACCGCCTCCACAGGGTCCTCCCGCGTCACGTTGACGATGTGGTCGGCACCAAGCTCGAGGCCCGTCTTCAGCCGGTTGTCGCGCGTGCCGGTGAGAATGACGGGATGGGCGCCGAGCGCCTTCGCCACGCCCACGCCGAGGAGCCCGATGGGGCCGGGGCCGACCACCACCACGCTCTCGCCCGCCACCAGCCCGCCGAGCTCGGTCAATCCGTACATGGCGGTGCCGGCAGTGACGACCAGCGTCGCCTCCTCGTCCGACATCTCGTCGGCGATGCCGATCAGCGTGTTGATGTTGTTGACCTGGTACTCGCAGAAGCCGCCGTCGGTGGTGAAGCCGTTGGCGCGGTGGCCCTTGTCGACCTCACCGTAGTTCAGCCCATAGTTGTGGCAGGAGGTGTACATGCCCTCGCGACAGCGCTTGCACTGGCCGCAGCCGGCATGGATCTCGACCGTCACACGCTGGCCGATGCGGTACTCGTCCACGCCCGGGCCCAGCGCCACCACGGTGCCCATGTACTCGTGGCCGGGCGTGAAGCTCTTGTTGAAGGGCAGGCCGCCCTCAATCATGGCGGGCGGGCCGTGGGCGATGACGTCGAGGTCGGTCGCGCAGATGGCGATCGCATCGATGCGCACGAGCACCTCGGCGCGTTTCGGCACCGGCACCGGCTTGCTCGTCAGCATCAACTCGCCCGGATTGCCGAGCACCCAGGCCTTCATGCGGTCGGGGATTGGGAAGTCCGAGCTGACTTTGACACCGGCGGGCGCGTACATTGGATGCTCCATGACGAACGAGCCTAGTGTCCTGATCGCGAAATTCGTCTCATTGTGCCGCGAGCTCGGAACGAATTTCGCGATCTGAAGGACACTAGCAAAATCAAGGTTTCTAGTGTGATTCAGATCGAGAAGTCCGCACACGAACCTAGCCTGACCGGATGTAGCGGACTTCTCGATCATCACACTAGCACGACGACCAATGTCTTCATGGCAACTCCTCCGCTGTCCAGAGGAATTCAGCTCGCGTGTGCTCGGCGTTCAGGGTTCCCCCAGCCGGCCGCTCGATGTCTGCACCCTCGGCAATGCTGAGATCGGCGTGCGGCCGCAAAGGCGCTCGCCCGCTCAGAAATCTGAGGCGATGCCGTTGAAGAGCACGGCGCCATGCATCGAGGGGAAAGTCTCCGCCCGGTC
>JBIOVC010000184.1:0-2543 GCA_044867545.1 Hyphomicrobiaceae bacterium
CCGATCAGTGCGCCGACCGCGAACAGGATGAAGATTGCGCCGATGCCCGAGCTGACGCTCGCTACCGCCGCCTCGCCGAGCGACTCGAGCGTGTGGCCTCGCCGCCAACCGACGAGCACCGCGATCATGGTAGCGACGACGAGCGCAACCTGATTCGGCCCGGCCGCCCCCGCGTCGCCGAACAGCGTGTACGATGCTGCAACCAGCACGATCAGGCTGGCAATCGGGATGATCGCCTCGATGAGAGTGAGCGGCTGCGGTCGGTCGGTCTTGGTCATGCGCAGCGGCGCCACCGGCTGTCCAGGCGACTGCAATGGTCCACGACCGGACTAGAGCTCCGCCGGGTCGCGACTGATGGGGCACGTCATGCAATGTCCGCCGCCGCGACCGCGGCCGAGCTCGGCGCCGGAGATGGTGATGACCTCGATGCCCTGCTTGCGCAGCAGCGTGTTGGTGTAGGTGTTGCGGTCGTAGGCGAACACGACGCCGGGCGATGCGCAGACGAGGTTAGCGCCGCTGTCCCACTGCGTGCGCTCCCGCATGTAGGCGGTCCCGCCGGTCTCGACGACACGCATCCTCTTCACGCCGAGAGCATCCGCAACGACGTCCACGAACGGCTTGTCGTCCTTCCGCAGCTCGAGCCCACCCGGCTTGTTCGCGGGATAATAGGAGTAGGCGTGGATGTTGTAGACGATGTCCGGGTAGAGCAGGACGCAGTCGCGATCGGCGAAGGTGAAGATCGTGTCGAGGTGCATTGCGGCGCGGAGCTTCGGCATCGCAGCGACGATGACCCGATCGGCGGCTTCCTGCTTGAACAGCGCCGCAGCAAGCTGGCTGATCCCCTGACGTGAGGTGCGCTCGCTCATGCCGATCAGCACGTTGCGCTTCCCGATCGGCATGACGTCGCCACCTTCGAGCGTGGCAAGGCCGTGGTCTTGGGTGGGATCGCCCCACCATATCTTGACCTTGCCGCCGAAGTCGGGATGGAACTTGTAGATTGCCGTCGTGAGGATCGTTTCTTCGTGCCGCGCGGGCCAGTACAACGGATTTGCGGTGCAGCCGCCATAGATCCAGCAGGTCGTATCGCGCGTGTACAGCGTGTTCGGCAGCGGCGGCAGCAGATACTCGGTGACGCCTGCGGCCTCCCGCACGAGCTTGAGCATCTCGCCGCCGAGCTTCTCGGGGAACTCCTCTGTCGAGAGACCACCGATCAGGGTTTCGGCAAGGTCGCGATTTGACAGGCCTTCGAGATAGCTCCTGATCTCGTTCACCAGGCCGAGCCCGACTTCGTTGGGCACGACCTCATTGTCGAGAATCCACTTCCTTCCTTCAGGAACCGCGACTGTCTCAGCGAGAAGGTTGTGCATCTCCACGACTTCGACGCCGCGATCGCGCATCTTGGTCATGAAATCGAAGTGGTCGCGTTTCGCGGTCTCTACCCACAAGACATCGTCGAACAGAAGAGCATCGCAGTTCGATGGCGTGAGGCGCTGATGCGCGCGTCCTGGTGCGCAGACCATGACCTTGCGCAGTTGGCCCACTTCCGAATGGACGCCGTATTTCAGAGCTTGCGGCCTGGCCATGACGATCTCCGGCGGCTAGATGGTGATGGTGCCGGTCGCGAGCCCGTAGATGCCCGCAACGCACAGAGCTGCTGCAACGAGGAAGATTGCCCACTCGACCGGAGTGAACACAGTCTTGTTCTGCTCGCTCCTGGTCCAGAGGTAGAGGAGTGTGCCGGGTCCGTAGAGGACGCCAGACAGCACGAGAAACTTGAACCCGGCGGCGAAGATCAGGAAGGCGGTGTAGACCACCGCGAGACCAGCGAGGATCAGATCGATCCTGCGCTCGGTCGGCTGGGCCGCATAGGTTTCGCCGCCGTTGACGAGCCCGAACCCGTAGAGTGCAACGAGGAAGAACGGGATCAGCGTCATTACGCTCGTCATGCTGAGCATCAGCGTGAAGGCGTCCTGAGACCAGTAGGTGCTGATGACGAAGAGCTGGATGACGATGTTCGTCAGCCACAGCGCCGCCGCCGGCACCTTGTTCTCGTTCTCGGTCGCGAACACCTTCGGCATGTCTCCCGACTTGCCGGCGGCGAACAGCACCTCGGCACAGATCAGCGACCAGGCGAGGTAGGCGCCGAGCACCGAGACGAGCAGCCCGAGACTGATGAAGAGGGCGCCCCACGGCCCGACGACTGCCTCGAGCACCGCTGCCATCGACGGCTGCCGCATGTCGGCGATCTCCGCGCGCGGCAGCACGGCGTAGGGCAGCAGCGTGACCAGCACGAGGAGACAGGTGACGCCGAGGAAGCCCAGAATGGTGGCGGTGCCCACGTGCGAGCGCTTCTGCGCATAGCGCGAGTAGACGCTCGCGCCCTCGATCCCGAGGAACACGAACACGGTGACGAGCATCGTCGCCCGCACCTGATCGAACAGGCTCGCGTCCTGATAGCCCTCGCCGCCCCAGAAGTTCTGGGCGAAGACGTCGGCCCTGAACGCGAAGAACAGGATGAAGATGAAGACCAGGATCGGGACGAT
>JBIOVC010000185.1:0-3014 GCA_044867545.1 Hyphomicrobiaceae bacterium
ATCTGCTTTGCCGGCCCGCGCGTGATCCAGCAGACGATCCGCGAGCAGCTCCCCGAAGGGTTCCAGCGCGCCGAGTACCTTCTGGAGCACGGCATGATCGACATGGTCGTGCACCGCCACCAGATCCGCGAGACGCTGTCGCGGCTCTGCCACGTGTTCACGGTGGCGGTCGAGCGGGTTCGCCGCGAGAGCGAGCCGCGCCATCAGGTCAACGGCAGCGTCTATCCGAACGGAGCGGCCGAGAGCAGCCTCTATGCCGGCTCCCATGACCAGGACGACGAGCACGCCAGCTCGGTGACGATCGAGGCCGAGCCGGTCAGCGAGGACGAGCGCTTCAATCCTGTGCGCGGCGCCCAAGACAAGGCGAGACGCGACGGCCCCGCCAAACCGAAGGCGCTGCCCAAGGACGGCGCCTCGGGCTGAACCCCAAAACACGGTCTTGAAACTCGATATCCTTTCGCCATTCACTGGCGGAGAGGGACCCATTTGCCGGAGCTTGCATGGCGCGGATCGACGAGTTGCTGTCCGAATTCAAGCGGCTGCATCCCCGGCTGATCGATCTGTCGCTTGTCCGCATCGAGCGCCTGCTCGAGAAGCTCGGCCGTCCGCAGGACCGCCTGCCGCCGGCGATCCATATCGCCGGCACCAACGGCAAAGGGTCGGTGGCGGCGATGCTGCAGGCGATGCTCGAGGCGGCGGGGCGGAGTGCGCACGTCTATACCTCGCCGCACCTCGTCAGGTTCAACGAGCGCATCAAGCTCGGGCGCAGCGAGCACGCCGCTCAGCCGATGGAGGAGGACCGCCTGGTCCTGCTGCTCGAGCGGGTGGGACGGGTCAACGCCGGCGATCCGATCACGTTCTTCGAGATCGTCACGGCGGCGGCGCTCGTCGCATTCGCCGAGTCGCCGGCGGATGCGGTGATCCTCGAGGTCGGGCTCGGCGGGCGGCTCGATGCCACCAACGTCGTGAGAGAGCCGAGGCTCTCGATCATCACGCCGGTATCGCTCGACCACACGGACAAGCTCGGTGATACGCTCGCCAGCATCGCCGCGGAGAAGGCCGGGATCCTGAAGGCGGGCGTGCCTGCAGTCGTCGCGCAGCAGGACGAGGAGGCGATGGCGGTCATCCGTGCCGTTGCCGACCGCGTCGGAGCGCCGCTCAGGGTCTGGGGGGCGGACTACGACGCATTCGAGCAGCGCGGGCGGCTCGTCTTCCAGCAGCCTGACGTGCTGCTCGATCTGCCGATGCCGGTGCTGATTGGCCGCCATCAGATCATCAACGCGGCGACGGCGATAGCGGCGGCGCTCGAGCTCGATGATTTCGGGCTCGACGAGCGCGCCATCGAGCGCGGCCTCGTTGCTGCCGAGTGGCCGGCGCGCATGCAGCGGCTCACCGGCGGGCCGCTGACGGCAGGGCTCGGCCCGGGCTCGGAGGTCTGGCTCGACGGCGGGCACAATCCGGCAGGCGGGGCGGCGATCGCGCAGACCATGGCCGATCTCGAGGAGCGTGCGCCAAAGCCGCTCTACCTCATCCTCGGGATGATGGGGCTCAAGGATGCGGCTCGCTTCCTGGCGCCGTTTCGCGGGCTCGCGCGGGAGGTCATGACGGTGCCGATCCCTGGCGCGCACGAGGCGCCGCACAGCCCGGAACATCTCGCCGAGATCGCCCGGGGACTCGGGTTCGCGGGCCGTGCCGCTGGCGGTGTCGAGGGTGCCATCCGTCTCCTGGAGAGCGAGGATGCGTCACCCAAGCGCATCCTGATCTGCGGCTCGCTTTATCTGGCAGGCCACGTGCTGGCGTTGCAGACCGGCCAGCAGGTGCAGGCCAACTGACGTGCGCTCTGCCTACTTTTTGGGTGACGCGGAAGATTGAACAAGCTTGCGGCAATCTGCTTCTGGCCCTAGCCTTCCAACCTCCGCAGCTCAGTGTTCGTTGGGGGTTTCCATGCGACGACGCGATTTCACGAAGTTGGCGCTCGTCGGCGCCGCAGGGACCGTGGCCGCACCGGCGGTGGTTCGGGCGCAGACGACGTTCAACTGGAAGATGACGAGCTTCTATGGTCCGAACGCCGCCTTCTACTCGACCGGTCCAGGCAGCGCGAAGGACCTCGTCAAGCGCATCGACGACATGTCGGGCGGCCGCCTCAAGATCCAGTTCTACGGGGCCGGCGAGCTGATCCCGGCGGCGGAGGGTTTCGATGCCTGCTCGTCGGGCAACGTCGAGATGAACTACGCCAACTCCTACTTCTGGACCGGCAAGAGCTTCGCGGCGCAGTACTTCACGGCGGTGCCGTTCGGACTGAACTTCCAGGGCTTCAACGGCTGGTACTACGACGGCGGCGGCGCACAGCTTTGGCGCGAGGTCTACGACCGCTTCAATCTTGTGCCGATCCTGTGCGGCAACACCGGCGTGCAGATGACCGGATGGTTCCGCAAGGAGATCAAGACGGTCGACGACCTCAAGGGCATCAAGATGCGAATCCCGGGCCTCGCGGGCCGCGTCTATCGAGAGCTCGGCGTCGATTCGCGCTTGATTGCTCCGGGCGAGATCTTCCCGAACCTGGAACGCGGCGTGATCGATGCGGCGGAGTTCGTCGGACCCTATCTCGACCGGCAGCTCGGGCTGCAGAAGGTGGCGAAGTACTACTACACGACAGGCTGGCACGAGATGGCGACTGCCAGCGAGCTCATCGTCAACAAGGCGAAGTGGGAAAGCCTGCCGGCTGACCTGAAGGCGATCGTGGAGAATGCCTGCGCCGCCTGCAACGTGATCAGCGAAGCGTGGTGCCAGAAGAACAATTCTGAGGCGATGGAGGACCTCATCAAGAACCAGGGCGTCATCGCCCAGACACTTCCCGACGACGTGCTGAAGGCGCTGCGTGCGGCAACCACAAAGATCCTGGAGGAAGCAGTGGCCAAGGACCCGGTGACCAAGAAGGTCCATGAATCCTACATGGCCTACAAGGCCAAGTACGACGACTGGGCCGACCGCAGCGAGACGATCTACCACACGAA
>JBIOVC010000186.1:0-8963 GCA_044867545.1 Hyphomicrobiaceae bacterium
TTGCTGTAATCCTTCAGAACATTGTCGGACAGCAGCGGCGACGCCGTTCCCGTAGACAGGAAGATCTTCTTGTTCTCCATGATGATCGGCTGAACGGCGATCGAGACCTCGCTGCGGTGCTCGCCGATGATGGCGTCGACCTTGTCGACGAACAGGAGGCGCTCGACCGCCGTCTTGCCTTTTTCCGGGTTCTGCTCGGTCTCGGCGAACACCAGCTGGAGCTTGCGTCCGAGCACGCCGCCAGCCGCATTGATTTCCTCAACGGCCAGCGTCGAGGCTTCCTGGATGTCCCGCCCCGGCGTCAGCTTGAAAGGACCCAGGACGCCAATCTTGATTGGCCCCGACTGCGCCATGGCGACCGGTGCCACGAGAGCGCCAAGCAGGCCGATGCCGATGGCGAGGCAAAGAACTGCGCATGGTCGCTTCATTTTTTCGCTCCTCCCTGTTGTGCCGATCCCTTGGAAGCATGGGATCGCTGCTTGTGCTCAGCCGCACGCCACGATCTCGGACCTCAGTTCTCCGAGTCCACGCGACAGGCTTATTAGTGCAAGGAGGTACGAGTTAGTGCGTCTTTGTCGAAAATGTCAATACACGCCACTGCCCGCAGTGCCCGACCTAGGCGGCGGTGCGCGCCAGGCGGGTGGGACCAGATGAGAGCCAACCCAGTTGGTCGAGGATCGAGACGCACTCCGGCGGGGCGGTTGCCGAATGCCGTGGAGCCAACCTGCTGTCCTCGCATGGGAGTGCGCTATCCTGCGAGCGCGCGCGAAGGCGCCGAAGGGCGACGGAGTGCCAGGTCGATCTGGGCAGCGTGTCCCCGCAGGCGGTCGACAATGACCGCAACCCGCGGCTGCGGCAGGCGCCGAGCGATGGCCGCGATTGAAAGCGCGGCTATTGCCTCGCTGCCGGCCTCGCCGATTGTGACGGATAGCGCGCGCGTGCCCGGCACCAGGCCGCGCTCGCGGAAGGCGTAGCCGTGGGTCCTCGCGCGGGAGACTGAGAGCAGGGCTTCCTCGACCGAGATGCTGTAGGAAGAGAAGCGGCGGCGGTTTTGCATGACGATGCTGCGCGCCTGCTGTGGGTCGAGACTCGCCAGCATGGCGAAGCCGGCACTGCTGACGCCGAGCGGGCGCCGGTCGCCCACATCGAGGGCCAGCACCTGGATCGGATAGTTGCCGAGCCGGCGCGCAATGCAGACGGTGTCGAGACCGGTGCGAAACGTGAGAAAGCCGGTGTCGCCTATGGCTTCGACGGCGGCGTTGAGGTGTGGCAGCGCTGCCGCCAGGAGCGGCGAGTTGGCGGGGCGTGCGAGCGCCAGCAGGGGGATCTGCTCGCCGACAGCATAGCGGCGCGTACGCAGCTTCTGCTCGACAATGCCTTCTGCTACCAGGATGTTGAGGATGCGATGCACGGTCGGCAGGGTCAGGCCGGCCTGGCCCGCGATCTCGGTCAGCCCGAAGCCCGCCTCGCGGGCCGTGGCCAGGATGCGCAGAACGCTGAGCGCGCGCCGGATGCTCTGTGTACCATTGCGCATTCGCGGCTCAGGATTGGCCGCCTTGGCGCGCGGTACGGCAGGCCTGGACGCCATTGCCGTTGCCTCCTGTCGTCGGTGAGGTCCATAGAGTCCACGATGTGGAAACTTATGTCGGAATTCAATTGCGCAGTCCATGGCCCCCTGGCTGAAATGCCGCAAGGAGCGCACGGGCAAGTGTTGGGGCATGGACGGAACACCGATGCGGCTCACCAGCTTCAAGATCGGCTCGGCGGAGCGCTTCGGCGCCGTCGTTGGTGACGGCCTGGTCGATCTCGGCAAACGGCTCGGCCAGTATCCAACCCTACGCTCACTGATCGCCGCGAATGCGCTGGCCGAGGCGCAAGCCGCCGCGTGTAACGCAGCACCCGATCACGGCCTCGCAGACGTGAGGCTGCTGCCGCCGGTGGTTGCGCCTGAAAAGATCTGGTGCATCGGCGTCAACTACGCCGACCGGAACGAGGAATACAAGGACGGCTCGGAGCGGCCCAGGTATCCAAGCCTGTTCTGCCGCGCGCCGGCTTCCGTGGTCGGACACGAGCAGCCGATCGAACGGCCGCGCGTCTCCACTCAGCTCGACTACGAGGGCGAGATCGTGCTTGTGATCGGCAAGGGTAGCCGGCACATCCCGCGTGAGCAGGCACTCGACCACATCTTCGGTCTGACGCTGTGCAATGAGGGCAGCGTGCGCGACTGGCTGCGTCACGGAAAGTTCAACGTCACACAGGGCAAGAACTTCGACAGGTCGGGCAGCATTGGCCCCTGGATCGTAACGAGCGACGCGATCGATCTGAAGGCGCCAATCCAGCTCACGACCCGCGTCAACGGCGAGGTGCGCCAGGATGACAGCACCGAGCGGCTGATATTCCCGTTCGACTACCTCATCAGCTATCTTTCCACCTTTGCCACACTCAGCCCCGGCGACCTGATTGCGACCGGCACGCCGACGGGCGCGGGGGCACGCTTCGATCCGCCGCGCTGGCTGAGACCCGGCGACGTTGTCGAGGTCGAAGGCGCGGGTATCGGCACGCTGCGCAACACGGTGATCGATGAAACCTGATGTGCGGCCAGCGTGCTCCGGAGCTCTCACAAGCAGGTTCGCGATATGCTGAACAACGACCAAATCGAGGCGGCCGCGGCGCGGCTCGATGAGGCCGAGCGAATGAAGAAGCAGATTCGCATGCTCAGCCTGGAGCATCCAGGTATGACGGTCGAGGATGCCTATGCCGTGCAGCGCGCCTGGATCGCCCGCAAGCTGAAGAACGGCCGCACCCTCAAAGGGCACAAGATCGGCCTCACCTCCAAGGCGATGCAGGATGCGGTCGGCATCAGCGAGCCCGACTTCGGCGCCCTGCTCGACGACATGTTCTACTACGATGGCGCGAGCATCCCGACCGGGCGGTTCATTTCGACGCGCATTGAGGCTGAGCTGGCGTTCGTCCTGAAGAGCCCCTTGATGGGGCCCGAGTGCTCCATCTTCGATGTGCTCAACGCGACGGACTACGTGACGCCGGCGCTGGAGATTCTCGACACGCGTATTCAACGGCTCGATCCGGAGACGAAAGCAACGCGCAAGATTGTCGACACGATCTCCGACAACGCAGCGAACGCTGCGATCGTCATCGGCGGGCGACCCTTCAAGCCGTTCGATGCCGATCTCAGGTGGATCGCGGCTGTCGTGTTCCGTAACGGTCGTATCGAGGAGACCGGCGTTGCGGCGGGAGTCCTCAACCATCCTGCCAGCAGTGTCGCCTGGCTTGCCAACAGGCTGCACGCCTATGGCGTTGCGCTTCAACCCGGCCAGGTGATCCTGAGCGGCTCCTTCATCCGGCCGATCGAGGCCGGCAAGGGCGACACTTTGCACGCCGACTATGGGCCGTTTGGCACTGTATCTTGCTACTTCGCGTGAAAGCCCCAGCCATGATGAAGCGTACAGCTGTCTATCTCCAGGGGTTCGGCCATAAGAACCCGATTCCCGCTGCGTGCCGCATCGGCAATATCGTCGCCTCGGGCATCATCTACGGTCTGGATGCCGCCACGGGCAAGCCTGCGCCGACCCTCGATGAGCAGGCGAGGCTGATGTTCCAGCATCTCCGGAGCGTCATCGAGGCCGCCGGAGGAGCCACCGACGACATCATCAAGCTCACCTTGTGGACGGCCGATCGTTCCAAGCGCGAGGCGGTCAACCGCGAGTGGCTTGCCATGTTCCCAGATCCCGAAACGCGACCCGCGCGGCAGGCCATGCAGGCCGAGCTGGATGGCGGCATCCTGGTGCAGTGCGATTTCCTGGCGGTGATCGGCGAGCGATGACGGAGGTCGACCCCAAGGGCCTGGCAGCCGAGGAGGCCTACAGGCTGCTGATCGGCATCGTCGTGCCGCGGCCGGTCGCGTGGGTCACGACGCTGTCGAGCACAGGCAGCGTGAACCTCGCGCCCTTCAGCGCGTTCACGTTCGTCGCGCCGAAGCCGCCTCTGCTCGCGATCAGCGTTGGGCGCAAGGCCGGCGTCTACAAGGATACGGCGCGCAACATCCTGGCGTCCGAGGAGTACGTTGTGCACATCGCAGACAGGCCCTTGATCGAGCCGATGCATTTGAGCTCCATCGAGCATCCGCCGCACGTGAGCGAGGTGGAGGAGCTGGGTCTGGCGACGCTGCCGAGCCTGCACGTCAAGCCTCCGCGGCTTGCCGTTGCGCCCATCGCCATGGAGTGCCGGCTGCGCCACTGCATCGAGTTCGGCGAGACCCGCAGCCGCTTGCTGGTGGGCGAGGTGGTGCTCTTCCATTTCCGCGACGGGCTGCTGAAGGCCGGCAAGATCGACACCAGAGAGCTCGACCCGGTCTGCCGGCTGGGCGGACCGCGCTACGCCACGCTTGGCGACATCGTGACCATGCAGCCGGTGGCCCAGACAGAGAAATGACGCGGTTTGTGGTGGAGTCGAAGTAAGGAAGACCATGGGAGAGATTCCGACGTACCTACCGTTCGATCCGAATCCGCGCACGCCGTCGATCAAGCCGCCCCGGCTCTCATGCGACAGCCAATTCCACGTGCTGGGGCCGCGTGCGAAGTATCCCGTCCGCCCCGGCGCCGTCTACGAAATGCCGAGCGCGACCATTGCCGCCGGCCTGAAGATGCATCGCGCGCTGGGCATCGAGCGCGGCATCGTCGTGCAGCCGACCACGTATGGCGCAGACCACTCCGCGACGCTGGACGGCCTTGCCGAAGCTGGCGTCAACTACAAGGGCTGCGCCAATGCCATCGTCTTCAGCGAGGCGGACGACGCCTATCTGGCGAAGCTGGACAAGGCCGGAGTACGCGGCGCCCGCTTCACGCGCGCGGGCCTCGGCGTGAGGCTGGCACAGAGCGATTTCGAGCGGGCGATCGCGCGTGCGGCCGAGCTCGGCTGGTACGTCAAGGTCCAGCCCGAGCCGGAAGGCTTCGCATCGAGCGCGCCGCAGTACGAGAGCCTGAAACTCCCGGTCATTATCGACCACATGGGGCGGCCCGACCCCGCGCGCGGCGCCAACGACCCCACGCTCAGGAAGGTCGTCGAGCTGCTGGCGAAGGGCAACTTCTGGGTGATGCTCTCCCTCGTCGAGAAAATCTCCAGGGCGGGCCCTCCCTGGGACGACGCGCTTCCGATAGTGCGCACCTACATCGAGACTGCACCCGACAGGGTCATCTGGGGCAGCGACTGGCCGCATCCGGTTTCAACCAGGCAGCCCCCCAACGAGGCAGACCTGCTCGAGTTTCTTTACCGTTGCACGCCCGACGCCGATCAGCGCCGAAAGATCCTGGTCGACAATCCGGCAAGGCTGTTCGGCTACGCTGGGTGAATGTCGCCATGCGACGTCTCAACACTCGTAGCAACAAGCTCATCTGTCTGGGGAGAACCCTCATGAAACGCCTGCTCGCCGCATGCACGGTCCTTGCCCTCGCGCTTGCAGCTCCGGCTCACGCGCAGAAATGGCCTGAGCGCACGGTCAAGCTGGTGGTGCCCTATCCGCCCGGCGGCAATGTCGACGGCGCGGCACGCATCGTTGCCGAGAAGCTGCAGTCTGCGTTGGCACAAGCCGTGGTGGTCGAGAACAGGGCCGGCGCCGGCGGCCTGCTTGGCAGCGAGGCCGTCGCCAAGGCGGAACCCGACGGCTATACGCTGTTGCTCGGCGCCAACGGCCCGATCCTGTTTGCGCCGGAGCTGGCGAGCCGGCGCGCCTACGAATGGCGGCGCGACTTTGTCCCCATCACCATGGTGTCCTTGACACCCATCGTGCTGCAGGTTCATCCCTCGGTCGCGGCCAAGTCCGTCAAGGAGCTGTTCGACCTCGCGCGCAAGGAGCCCGGCAAGCTGACCATGTCGGCGCCAGGGCCGGGCACCACCAACCACCTGCTGAGCGAGATGCTGCAGGACAGGATGGGCCTGAGCTGGGTCACGGTGCAGTATAAGGGCAACGCGCCGGCCACCAGCGACCTGATCGCCGGTCATGTCAATTTCAACTTCGACCAGATGTCGGTCGCGCTGCCTTTCATCAAGGACGGGAAGACGCGTGCTCTGGCGGTGACGGGCGCCAAGCGCACCTCGTCGCTACCCGACATCCCAACCTTCAGCGAGGCCAGCTTCCCCGAGATCGAGGGCTCGACCTTCACCGGTCTGATGGCACCGGCCAAGACGCCGCCCGAGATCGTGGCAAGGCTCAATGCGGAGCTTGGCAAGATCCTCTCCGATCCCGATGTGAAAGCCAAGTTCCAGGCCCTGGGCGCGGAGACCTCGCCGATGTCGCCCGAGGCATTCACCAGGTACCTGGAGAAAGAGGACGCGACCTGGATCCCTGTCATCCGCAAGGCCAACATCAAGCCGCAGTAGCGGAGCGCGGCGACCAGCGCGCATGAGGCTGGATGGCGATCGCCTGCAGCACGGCATGTACGCCAACCTAGGCTGCGACGGTTGCCGAGCAACGACTATGGAGCGTGGTCCTGGAGATGCACGGACGCCCGAGGCGTTGCGTGGCGGAAGAGGTCGAAATCGGGAGACCAACCATGAGCGAGCAATGGCAGCACCAGGTCCGGATCGATCTGGGTGATGAGCTTGCGGAGGTGGCACGGCGCGATCCAGACAATCCGGCGATCAAGCCGCTGGCGGACATCCTCACCAGGCACCGCGCGACAATGAAAAGCCAATTCGATGCCTTCGCCGACTACGTGGCCGAAGCCGAGAAGCGTGGCACTGAGAACTATCCGCTTTACGCGTGGACCAAGGCGACGATCGAGAATCCCGAGAAGAAGGCGAAATATGTCAAATCCTTCACGCTCTATGTCGACGGCAACGAAGTCTACGCCAAGCCGCTAGCGGACTCGCTCGCATCGGACTTGCAGCCCCTGGTCGGCTGCACGCTGATCGCGCGACTTTCGAAGCACGACACGAATCCCGCGAATAACCCCCAGCCACCAGCCCAGTATCGCAAGGCGGTCCCGTGATCGGAGCTTGGTCGGCTCTGTCTATCCCGTGCTTCTATGGCGGGATGTTCCGCTGCGGGTGCGGCTCGCATCTTCCCGATCGGTGAGCATGGCGAGCTCATGTGGGACGGTACCGACGAGCGCGTTGGCACCTAGCCGTAGTCCTCCATGATTGCCTGGTCCAGCACGGGGCCGCGTTCGTCGTCCGTGAGGCCAGCGTAGTTGGCGATCTCCTCGCGAAGGATCGCGTAGGCGCGCAACAGCGCGTCGCGGCGCTCCCCCTGCGCCTCAATGAAGTCGGTGCCCTTCACGAGCAGCCCCGCCACTTCCGCAAGGGGTGCGGCCTGCCAACACGCTTCAATGCGCTCGCACACATGATCGGTTGAGGTCGTCTGGGGCATGTGCGATTACGGTGCCGTTGGTCGGTAGCTCAATGGGTAGAATCATTGCATTTCAGCCAGGGGACCACGGATTGCGCAATCGAATTCCGACGCAATTTTCCACATAGTGGACTCAAAACCTGAAGGACGCCTGCTGCCCGCCTATCGAGGATCCGACCTGGACACCTTCCAGCCCGAGCATTCGCATCTTGGCTGTCGCGCCTCCCGGAGCCGAGAACCCACCGATCTTCCCGCCGGCGGCCAGAACCCTGTGACAGGGAATGATCAGCGGGATCGGATTGCTGGCCATGGCTTGCCCCACGTCGCGCGCAGTCTCCGGCCCGCCCCCGAGCTCTCTGGCGAGGGTGCCATATGTGGTCGTCTGCCCCCATTTGATATGCCGGGCCGCGGCGTAGACACGTTTGAAGAACTCATCCTGTCCGCCGAGATCGAGCTCGATCTGCGCGAAATCCGTCTCATTGCCCTCGAAATAGCGCGTTACGGCGGCTACCGCCTCGGCCACCATGAGGGTCGCCACCCCCGGTTCGGCGCCGGGCGCTCGACGCCGCATCATGCGTTCAGCGTCCTCGGCACTCTTGGCCGGAAGCTGCAGGCGAGCGATGCCGGCGTCGCTCCAGGCAACGCCGCAGAAGCCGCCTATCGTCTCGAAGATAAAATAGCGCAGGTTGCTCATGGCGTGGTCCTTCCTACGCCAGCGCCGTCACCGGGTTCTCGATGAAGCCGCGGAAGGCGGCGAGCAGCTCGGCGCCCAGCGCGCCGTCGACC
Source organism: Hyphomicrobiaceae bacterium (assembly GCA_044867545.1). GTDB lineage: Bacteria > Pseudomonadota > Alphaproteobacteria > Rhizobiales > Hyphomicrobiaceae > DATLZB01. Next base: position 8,150 of record JBIOVC010000186.1, read on the forward strand.
ACGCGGTGGTCGCAGGAGAGCGTCACCGTCATCTGGCCGACGAAGGCGATGCTGCCGTCCGGCCGCTCCACCGGCTGGCGGCGCACGGCGCCCACCGCCAGCACGGTGGCGTGCGGCGGGTTGATGATGGCGGCAAACTCGCGGATGCCGTGCATGCCGAGGTTGGACACCACGCTCGACCCACCCTGATACTCCTGCGGCTTCAGCCGGCGCGCGCGGGCACGGGCGGAGAAGTCTCCGATCTCCGCCGAGATGGCCGAGAGGGTCTTGGTCTCGGCCTGGCGCACGACGGGCGTGAACAGGCCGCCGTCGATCGCCACCGCGACGCCGATGTCCGAATGGACGAGGCGCAGGATGCAGTCGCCGGCCCACACGGCGTTGGCGGCCGGCACGCGCTGCAGCGCCGCCGCCCAGGCCTTCACGATGATGTCGTTGAGAGAGAGCTTGAAGGTCGGCGTGCCGTCCTTGCCCTTGGGTGCGGCGGCGTTGGCATCCTCGCGCAGCCGCAAGAGCGCATCGATGGCAACATCCATAGTGAGGTAGAAATGCGGGACGGCTTGCTTGGCCTCCACCAGCCGTGCCGCGATGGTGGCACGCATGTTGTCGAGAGGCACCTCCCGGTAGCTGCCAGGCTCGTAGAGGGCCTTGACCTGCTGGGCCGTCGGCCCAACAGCCGCCGCCCGGGGGCGCTGGGCCGCCGTGGCCCCAACTGCCGCAAGGTCGCGCGCGAAGATGCGCCCGTGCGGGCCGGAGCCGCGGACGGCGTCGAGGTCGATGCCGCTCTCGGCGGCCAGCCGGCGGGCCAGCGGCGTGA
>JBIOVC010000187.1:0-4903 GCA_044867545.1 Hyphomicrobiaceae bacterium
GGAGAAGTCCCGCGTCGCGCTGAAATGTCTGATGACCTATGGCCTGCGCGGCTCTTGGCTCAGTCGCAGTAGGTCGGGCGGTAGCACTGATAGCGACCACCGCGGCAGATGTACTCGCCGTAGCGGCTGTAATAGCAGCTGCGGCCGGTCCAGCGGCACTCGCGTGGGCCCTCGTAGCACACCGGCCCGCCGTAGTAGGCATGGCCCCGGTTCGACAGCGCGCCGAGCACGCCGAGCGTGATGATGCCGGCGGCAACGCCGGCAGCGACGCGGCCACCGCGACCGGCCTCGGCCGGCTCGACGGTCGAAACAGCCAGACCGGCGGCAAGCGTCAGCGCAATCGCCGAATAGGTCAGCTTCCTGAGCATGGTTCTATCCCCGAGTTGCTCCTACCGCAGGCGCAATAGCGATTGCGGTCTTGTGCATCTAAGCAAGGTCCATATGAACCCGGCATGAATGCGACGAACCCTGGCACGAAACGCTTAATTTAGGATTTCGGCGTGTCGCCGATTCGGTGGGCGCGGATGTGGCGGCGCCGGTCTCTACCGGCGGCGGCGCCACGGACTGCTGCGGCAGTCGGCGCTCTCGGCCATGTCGCAGGGGAGCGGATATCCCCAGGACGAGTAATACTCCGGCAGCACCAGCGGGTAGCGATAGCGCCCTCTCATCTCATCGATCGGGCGCCACTGGCCGGAGTTGTAGTAGGGATAATAGCCTGGCTCCTCGTAGCGATAGGCGTAGGGGTCCGGGCCGTAGCCGCGCCAAAACGTGCCCTCGTCGATTTCGATCGCGGACGCCGCGCCGCCGAGCCCGAGGACGAGCGCCGCAATCGCCACCGCCAGCATTGTCCTGATGGGCATGACCTCAAGCTCCTCGGCCTTCCGAAGCAGCGCTACGATACAGCATAGGCGATTCCCACCGGAAGCCCCAGCCGCCGCATCCTGGTCGACCGTGAGTCCTGCAGGTCACACCAGCCGCGACTGCTCGACGGCGGCGGCGATGAAGCTCTTGAACAGCGGGTGGGGCTCGAAGGGGCGCGACTTGAGCTCCGGGTGGAACTGGACGCCGATGAACCAAGGGTGGCCCGGCAGCTCGATGATCTCGGGCAGCAGCCCGTCCGGCGACATGCCGCAGAAGCGTACACCCGCTTCCTCCAGCCGCTCGCGGTAGCGGGTGTTCACCTCGTAGCGGTGACGATGGCGCTCCGAGATCTCGGTGCTGCCATAGATCCTCGCCACCTGGCTGCCCTTGGCGAGCATCGCCGGGTAGGCGCCAAGCCGCATGGTGCCGCCGAGGTCGCCGTTGGCGGCGCGCTTTTCGAGCTCGTTGCCCCGCATCCATTCGGTCATGAGGCCGACCACAGGCTCGGGCGTCGGCCCGAACTCGGTCGAGCCGGCCTGCCTGACGCCGGCTAGGTTCCGGACCGCCTCGATGCAGGCCATCTGCATGCCAAAGCAGATGCCGAAGTAGGGCACCTTGCGCTCACGTGCGAAGCGCGCCGCCAGGATCTTGCCCTCGGAGCCCCGTTCGCCGAAGCCGCCCGGCACCAGGATGCCGTGGACGTTCTCCAGGTACGGCGCGGGGTCCTCGTGCTCGAACACCTCGCTCTCGATCCAGGCGAGGTTGACCTTCACGCGGTTGGCGATGCCGCCGTGGAACAGCGCCTCGTTGAGCGACTTGTAGGCGTCCTTCAGCCCGGTGTACTTGCCGACGATGGCGATCGTCACCTCGCCTTCGGGGTTGGCGATGGCATGCGAGATCGTCTCCCAGCGCCCGAGGTTCGGGGGCGGCGCGGCGGTGACGCCGAAGGCCGCCAGCACCTGCCCATCGAGGCCTTCGCGATGGTAGGCGAGCGGCACGTCGTAGATCGAGGCGACGTCGAGCGCCTGGATCACCGCCTCGGGTCGGACGTTGCAGAACAGCGCGATCTTCTTGCGCTCCGATACCGGCACCTCGCGGTCGCAGCGGCAGAGCAGGATGTCGGGCTGGATTCCGATCGAGCGCAGCTCCTTGACGGAGTGCTGCGTCGGCTTGGTCTTCAATTCTCCAGCGCTCGGGATGAATGGCACCAGCGTCAGGTGAATGAAGATGGAGCCGCCGCGCGGCAGCTCGTTGCCGAGCTGGCGGATCGCCTCGAAGAACGGGAGGCCCTCGATGTCGCCGACCGTGCCGCCGATCTCGACCAGCACGAAGTCGACGCCCTCGTTGCCCGAGGTGACGAAGCTCTTGATGGCATCGGTCACGTGCGGGATCACCTGCACCGTGCCGCCGAGATAGTCGCCGCGCCGCTCCCGCGCGAGGATCTCCTGGTAGAGGCGCCCGGTAGTGATGTTGTCGGACTTCTTCGCCGGCACACCGGTGAAGCGCTCGTAGTGGCCGAGGTCGAGGTCGGTCTCGGCGCCGTCGTCGGTGACAAACACCTCACCGTGCTGGTAGGGGCTCATCGTCCCCGGATCGACGTTGAGATAGGGATCGAGCTTCCGCAGGCGCACGGAATAGCCGCGGGCCTGGAGCAACGCTCCAAGCGCCGCCGATGCGAGGCCTTTGCCGAGGGAGGAGACCACGCCGCCGGTAATGAAGATGTACCGCTGCATGGGCTTCGAATGTAGACCAAGCGGGGCCCGATTCGGAAGCCCAATTTGGCAGCCGTCCACGGGCGTTCCGGCGGTGCGCTCGCGTGAGGCTTCAGGCGCCGGTCGATGTCGCCACCGAGCCTGCCGCGGTCACTTCGACTGGGGAATCGGGGGCAGCTTGTCGGTCAGGCCGCCAGCGCCCGGGGCCGAGGGCTTCTGCTTGCCGGGATCGGTCTTGTCGGCCGGCGGCGGCTCTTTCGATGTGGCGGAGGGAAGCGGCGTGTCGCGGCCGAACACCGACGCCGGCGCCGAGGCGCGCTGGGCGGAAAGCGAAAGCAGGATGCTGGTTGCGAAGAACGCGGCGGCGAGCATGGCCGTCGTCCGGGTCAGCAGGTTGGCCGTTCCGCGGCCGGTCAGAAAGCCGCCACCACCCCCGCCGATGCCAAGCGCGCCGCCTTCGGAGCGCTGGAGCAGCACCACGCCGACAAGCGCGGAGGCGATCATCAGATGGATAACGAGAAGGATGGAGGTGAGCACGACCGGTCCGCCAATACTGGATTTGCGTGGGCTTCTACACCAATGCCCTTGCCGTTGCCAGTGCGACCGCATGGAGCGGCGGGATCACTGCTGGACGGGCTGGGGCGCGGTCCAGGGCAGCTGCTCCTGCTTGGGCGGCGGGACGTAGGCGTCGTTGGGCTTCGGCTTCGCCGCCTTCGGTTCGGCCGGCTTGGGAGCGGGTGCCGCAGTCTTGGCGGGAGCGCTCGCCGGCGGCTTCGGGGCGGGCGCCGGGGCCTTCTTTGCCGCTGCCTTAGCTGGAGCCGGGGGCTTCGGCTGGTCGGCGGTGCCGGCCGCGGTGGGCGCCTTCTTCGGCAGCGGCGGCGGCTTTGCAGCAGGTGCGGCGTCCTTGCTCGCCTTGGCGGCCGGTGCGGCGGCCGCCGTCTTCGGCTGGACGCAACGGAACGCGAGCTGCTCGTCGATCTCGATCAGCCGCTGGACCCGGGACAGCCGCTCCTGGTTCAGGTTAGCTGCGCCCCACTCCGCGCCCTTCGCCAGGTCGTAGTTGGCGCCGGCGGTGATCAGGCCTGCCCGCTCCTGCTCGAGCGTGTTGCAGGCCTCCTCGCTGAGCGGCACCGCGGCGGCCGGGCCGGACGATGCTATCGCGAGCAGCGTCACCGCCACTGCCCTGCGCATGTGCGCCGCTGTCCTTACGCTGGCCATCCGCCCTCTTTATCTCCCCGCTGTCTGGCCGGCCTTGTGCGCCTACTCACGGTAGGCCGCGATGATGCCCAGAAAATCGTCGGCTTTGAGGCTCGCACCACCGACCAGCGCGCCATCCACATTCTCGATGGCGAGCAGCTCGGCGGCATTCGCGGGCTTCACCGATCCGCCGTAAAGGATGCGAACGCGCGAGCCCTCCTCGCCGATCCGCGCGGTGAGGAGATTGCGCACCGCGGCATGGACCTCGGCGACGTCGGCAGCCGAGGGGGTCAGGCCGGTGCCGATCGCCCAGACCGGCTCGTAGGCAATCACCGTTGCGGCGGCGGTCACGGCCTGCGGCAGAGAGGCCGTGAGCTGGCGCTCAACGACTTGCAAGGTTAAGCCGGCGCGGCGCTCGCCGGCCGTCTCGCCTATGCACACGATGGCCATCAGTCCGGCGCGGTGGGCGGCCTCGGCCTTGGCCCTGACATCCCGGTCGAGCTCGCCGTGATCTGCTCGGCGCTCCGAGTGGCCGACGATCACGGCGACGGCTCCCGCGTTCGCCAGCATCTCGGCCGAGATGTCGCCGGTATGCGCTCCTGAGGGCGCCGGATGGCAGTCCTGCGCCCCGACCGCCAGGGCAGAGCTCTGTGCCGCCGAGGCCAGCTCGGCGACCAGCGTTGCCGGCGGGCAGATCATGACGTCCGCCGGCTCACCGGTCCGAATGGCATCGCGAACCCGGAGCGCCTCGATAAGCGAGGCCCGGACCCCGTTCATCTTCCAGTTGCCGGCGACGAGCGGCCGGCGGGACCTACGATCGGTCATTGGCCTCGCACCTTTCCCCTTCGATGCCGCCCTCTCCTGCATTTGGGCCCGGTAGAGCCCCGCCCGGCTTGCAATCGCTGAGCGGCTGGGCTTCATATCACGGCGACGCAACGCCTGTTACGGCCAAATGCCTCGCAGCGGCGGTGTCGCCTCTCTCCTGTCGCGCGACGGCGTCACGGCGCTCAATGGCCGGAGCGCACCCAAGGATAACGACGTCAGATGCTCGATACACTGCGCCGCGGCGCCCTCAACATCTTCGCCAAGATACTGCTTGGCCTGCTGGTCGTCAGCTTCGCGATCTGGGGCAT
>JBIOVC010000188.1:0-3051 GCA_044867545.1 Hyphomicrobiaceae bacterium
ACGACCCCGGCGAGCTCATGACCCTGCTGGAGCGGGACATCATGCAGCCGCTCGACGGCGAGGCGCGCCGGCTGGTGACGCGCGCGGCCAAGCGCGTCGCCACGGTGACGGCGCTGAGCCCGATGGCCCTGATCGCCGTCGTCTACGTGCTGATCGAGAACCTGCGGCTCCTGCGCGCGCTGGCGACGCTCTACGGCGCGCGGCCGGGGCTGGCCGGCGTCGCGCGGCTCGCGCGCCTCGTGTTCACGCATGTGGTGGCCACCGGCGGCATCGCCATGACCGACGACCTGCTGGGCCAGTTCCTCGGCCAGGACCTGCTGCGCCGCCTGTCGCGCCGGCTCGGCGAGGGCGCCTTCAACGGCGCGCTGACGGCCCGCATCGGCGTGACCGCACTGGAGGCGATCCGGCCGGTTCCGTTCCGGACAGCCAAGCCGCCGCGCATCCGGGACGTGCTGGCGGAGGCGCTGAAGCCGCTCCTCGCCCGCAAGGGCGCGGGCACCTGAATCCGCCTTGAGAGATGCGGTCTCCCCCAGATCTGCGGTTGCTGGCCTAACGGGCAAGCGTAATCGGTAAAGGCCGCTACGACCCCCAACCTGACGGACACAGACCGGGGGAAGTGTGCCCCTTCCTGACGCGGGTCCGACGATTGTTGAGAGCTATCGCCCACTACCGTCGGCTTAGGACTTCGTTGAAAGGTGAAAGACCCTCGCAATCGCAACCGGCATACGAGTACCAAGCTGCGGCAACCCTTCCGTCTTGGAACGTCAAAAGCCAGCAATCCCTCCCCTCAGCGAAAAGAGGAGTCTCCCTGAATATCACCGCGCAGACGACCGGCCGATTGCCGCCGTTCACCAGGCCGGTCCAAGCTTCCTGGGGTCGCGATATCTGCGCGCGACGTATCTTCTGGCGATCCGTGCTCTCCCATATTCGGGCCGCGACCAATTGGCGGTAGTTCGGTGGGACAGCGGTTGTTGTTCTGGCCGAGCCCTTTTCCCCAGTACCTGCCGCATCCGTGCTCGCGCACCCTCCAAGGAGCACAAGAAGTGCAGTCATAAGACAAACGACCATCGAGTTGCCGCTGGCCATGAACGCCCCTCCAAGGCAATTCTGCGCATTGGTAGCGCGACTGCCTACCGCGGGCCACCGCTCTGTAGGCGTGGCGGCCGCAGCGATATTCGGATTGTGGTCGCGTGGCCACAGCGGAGCCGACACGTCAAAAAAAATGGCTGGGTCGAGGCCATTTGCTTCCGCTGGCTAGTAAGGGGGTCTTCCGAAGGTTGGGGGGCGAACACGAGTGGCCGCTTCGGTTCACAATCCCCATGCGATGAGCTGGCTTCTAACAACAAGGCGTCGGAAGCAGTCGCGAGGATCTCCGGCCACACTACGACCCGGCTCGACGAGGAAAGCTCTGGCTTAACGCTCTCATAGGCATTTATCGCATATTATGGCCCTACATTGCGTAGCCTCAAGGCGATCGAGGTCCATCCGGGAGGAATTTGATGCAGCGGGGGGAGGGCCGCGGGAGCTGCCCGTGGGCTGGGACGCACGTGACGGTGCGCGAGAGCGAGGTGCTCGCCTGGGTCGCGGCCGGCAAGTCGGATTGGGCGATCGGGCGCATCCTCAACATCTCGGGCAAGACCGTGAACTTCCATGTCGAGAACGCCAAGCGCAAGCTCGGGGTCGGCACGCGCATCCAGGCCGTGATCGCGGCCATGCGCATCGGCCTCATCGCTTAAGCCGGCCTCCCGTGCGAGGGGACCTGACGGCGACCGCCGCCCGAGCTTCTTGTCAGGCGCGGCGACGCCGGTCCGCCGCTTCGCTTGCCTGTGATCGGCGCACGACCTAAGTTGGTTAACAAAGGAGAAGGTGAACTGCGTTTGAGCTTGCGACGCGGTGGAGTAGAGTGAGCCGCGCGAGGTTGTTCCATGGGTGAAATCCGAATTGACATCCCCAAGGACATGGAAGCGGCCTTCGAGGAGGCCTTTCCGGGCGAGGACAAAGCCGCGGCGATCCTGCGTCTCATTCAAGCCGAACTCGGCAAGCGGCAGACTGCAGAGGAAAGCTTCGATGAGCTCGTCGTCGCAGCCTTGCGCCTGCGCGACGAGCCTCCGTATTTTACCGACGAGGACGTTCGCAGGGCGCGTGAAGAGCTGCGCCGGTGAAGCTGGTCGTTGACGCCAGTGTCGCCGTCAAGTGGATCTTGCGCGAGACGAACCCAGCGAACCTGATGTGGATCGCGCTGCGGCGTTGCTCGGCGCGATCGCGCGGAATTCGGTGACCGCTATCGAGCCGGTGCATTGGGTGGCGGAGGTCGTAGGCGTCATAACCCGTCTCAAACCGGACCGTGCGCCAGCGACCATCGCCTTGCTCACGCATGCTCGCTTCCCAACGATCGCCAGTCGAGCCGTCTACCGGCGTGCGGCGAACATCTCGATTGCGCTCAACCATCACCTGTTCGACACGCTCTATCACGCCGTCGCCCTAGAGGAGCAGGCCACGCTGGTAACGGCGGACGAGGCGTACTTGCTCAAGGCCAAGGACCTTGGCTCCATCCGGCTGCTCCGCGATTTCCCGGCCTAATCCGAGGTGGGCCGCCTCCATGGTCGGCACGGCTGCCCCGCGCATTTCTCGGCTTGATGAATGGCCGCGCAGTCGGCAGCCTCCACTCGACCTACAGGGCGCCACCCATGACCGAGTCCGCCAAGCCCTCCGCATCAGGCCGCCTTGAAGGCCTGCCTGCGATCGCGCAGTGGACGATCCTCGTCGCCGGCTCGGCGCTGCTCGCCGGCCTGCTCGAGGTCGTTGGCCTGCCGGCTGCCCTGCTGCTTGGGCCGATGATCGCCGGCATCGTGCTCGCCACCAACGGGGGCAGTGTCCGCGCCCCGAGGCTGCCCGTGCAGGCGGCACAGGCCATCGTGGGGTGCCTGGTGGCGCGCGCCATCACGGCCGACATCGTGCTTGCGTTCCTGAAGGATTGGCCGCTCTTCCTCGGCGTGGTGCTGGCGATCGTCGCCACCAGCAGCCTGCTCGGCTGGACCATCGGCCGCCTCG
>JBIOVC010000189.1:0-2801 GCA_044867545.1 Hyphomicrobiaceae bacterium
CCAACTAGGGTGGCCGGCAAGACGCGCGGACCAGGCCCCCGATGGATATGCGTCGTTGCTCGCCGACGCATGTGACGAGATCAGGGCAGAAAGTGCGGCAATTCGTTTCCCCTTTTTGGGGTTAAGCATATATCGTTAGCTATTGAAATATCGGCGCTAACGGGAAGCCCGAGCGAGCACCCCGCCGGTGAGCGATGCGACCACTCCCGTCGTGCCCGGAAAGGTGATGGCGAGGCCCTTGAGCGAACGTACGGCCAGATAGGCCCAGGCCTCGGCCTCGATCGAGTCGCCGTCGAAGCCGACGGCTTCGGCCGGCACGACCGCGTTCTGCACATGCGCCGCAATCATGCTCATGAGCGTCCTGTTCTTCCGGCCGCCGCCGGTCACGATCCAAAGCTGCGGCTCGACCGGCATGTGCTCGAGGGCGCGGCCAATGGCGGCAGCCGTGAACGCAGCGAGGGTGGCCGCACCGTCCGCCGCCGAAAGATGATCGACGAGCTCGAGCGCGAACGCGTTGCGGTCGAGCGACTTCGGCGGCAGCGCGCCGAAGTGACTGTGCTTCAGGTACTCCTTCACGAGGCCTTCGTCGGCTCGCCCTGCCGCCGCCAGCGCACCGTTCTCGTCGCACGGCTTGCCCGCATTCCTGAGTGTCCAGTCGTCGATCATGGCGTTGCCGGGACCGGTATCGAAAGCGATGAGCTGGCCGCCCTGGCCGATCCACGTGACGTTGGCAACGCCGCCGATATTCAGCACGGCAACCGGCCGCTGCCTGACTCGCTCCGCAAGTGCACGATGATAGACTGGAGCGAGCGGTGCGCCCTGCCCGCCCGCCGCGCAGTCGGCGGCCCTGAGGTCGTCGACAACGTCGATGCCGGTGAGCGACGCGAGCAGCGGACCATCCCCGATCTGTACCGTCAGTTGCCGCTCGGGACGATGCAACACCGTGTGACCGTGAAAGCCGATCACATCGACGCCGGAGGCCTCGACCCCGTTCGCCTTCATGAAGCGCGCGACGGCCTCGGCCGTGAGCCGCGTGAGCTCACCTTCAGCCTCCGCCACCGGCCCCGGCCTCTCGCGCCGATCCGTAATGGCCCGGGCCGCATCGAGAGCACGCATCAGCAGCGACCTGAAGGCGGCCGGATACGGAAATCCCTCGGCAGGGCCGCGCTCGACGCGATCCTCTCCATCGGTGTCGATGAGGGCCACGTCGATGCCGTCCATCGAGGTGCCGCTCATCACGCCGATCGCGCGCTCGAGCTTGCCCATTGCGTGTTCCCGTATATGTTCCGCTCGTCCTGCGTACGCAAAAGGCGTACGCCCTGTAGGCTAGTACCAACCGAACTGTCTTAGAACTGCGCTGGCAACCATGGCCAAATTCAAGTCGGACTTTGTCAACACGCTCGACGAGCGCGGATTCATCCATCAGTGCTCCGATGTAGCCGGTCTCGACGCGCTCGCCAACCAGCGCGGGATCGTCGCCTACGTCGGCTACGACTGCACGGCGCCGTCCCTCCATGTCGGCAGCCTGATCTCGATCATGATGCTCTACTGGCTGCAGCAGGCCGGCAATAAGCCGATCACGCTGATGGGCGGCGGCACCACGCGCGTCGGCGACCCCTCCGGCCGCGACGAGACGCGCAAGATCCTGAGCATCGAGGAGATCGAAGCCAACAAGGATGGGATCAAGACCGTCTTTGCCAGGTTCCTGAATTTCGGCTCCCGGCGCAGTGATGCGGTGATGGTCGACAACGCCGAGTGGCTCGCACCGCTCAACTACATCGAGTTCCTGCGCGACATCGGCCGGCATTTCTCGGTCAATCGCATGCTGACGATGGACGCGGCGAAGCTTCGCCTCGAGCGCGAGCAGGAGCTGTCGTTCATCGAGTTCAACTACATGCTGCTGCAGGCCTACGACTTCGTCGAGCTGGCCCGCCGTCACGGCTGCAATCTGCAGATGGGCGGCTCAGATCAATGGGGCAACATCGTCACCGGCATCGACCTTGGCCGCCGCATGGGCACCCAGCAGCTCTACGCTCTGACCTGCCCGCTGCTGACGACGTCCTCCGGCGCCAAGATGGGCAAGACGGCGGCGGGCGCCGTGTGGCTCAACGAGGACCGGCTCTCCGCTTACGAGTATTGGCAGTACTGGCGCAATACCGAGGACGCCGACGTGGAGCGCTTCCTGAAGCTCTTCACCACCCTGCCGATGGACGAGGTCGGGCGGCTCTCTGCACTCGCCGGAGCCGAGATCAACGAGGCGAAGAAGGTGCTCGCGACCGAGGCGACGGCTTTGCTGCACGGCCGCGCCAAGGCCGACGCTGCGGCCGAGACGGCCCGCGCCACCTTCGAGCAGGGCACGCTCGCCACGGATCTGCCCTCCGTCGAGATCGCTCGCTCGGAGTTCGATGCAGGCCTCGGCGTGCTGACGGCGTTCGTGCGCGCGGGCCTCGTCAAGTCGAACGGCGAGGCGAGACGGCAGATTCAGGGCGGCGGTCTCAAGGTCAACGATGATCCGGTGACCGATGAGAAGGCGACCCTGACCAGCTCCAGCCTCACGCCGCAAGGCGTCGTCAAGCTCTCGCTCGGCAAGAAGCGCCACGTCCTGCTGAAGCCGGTCTGAGCCCTCGACACGCAATCGAGCAGTGCCGCTTGGCGCAGCTCGCGCGCCCCACGTCGGAGTGAGTGCCTAGTTGCTCGCCGCCTGCCGCTTCGTCGTCACCAGCATGATGCGGTTCGTCGAGCTCTGGTGGATCAGCAGGTTGCCGTCCTTGGTCGGCCGCATGTGACGAACGATGCCGGCG
>JBIOVC010000190.1:0-3105 GCA_044867545.1 Hyphomicrobiaceae bacterium
GCCGGGCTAAGCTCGATTCCGCCGGGTGCCCTTCTACTCGGCGTCTACGGCCTGCTCGGCTACCACGTCAGCTACTTCTACGCGATCCAGAACGCGCCGCCGCTCGAGGCAAACCTCATCAACTACCTCTGGCCGCTGCTGATCGTGGTGTTCTCGGGCCTGCTGCCGCTCAACGTCGGCGGTCGGCCGCTCAAGTGGTGGCATATCGCTGGCGCGCTGCTCGGTCTCGCCGGGACAATGCTTGTGCTGATCGGCCCCGGCGCCGATCTCGCCTTCACGGGCGCCGGCGGCGGCTATGCGGCGGCGCTGGCGGCTGCGGTGATCTGGTCGAGCTACTCGGTCGCCTCGCGGCTCTTCCATGCGGTGCCGAGCACAGCCGTGATCGCGAGCTGCGGCGCAACAGCGCTCGGAGCGCTTGTGCTGCACCTGCTCACCGAGACCACGCAGGTGCCGGGCAACGCGACGGCATGGGCGGCGCTCGTCGCGCTGGGTCTCGGGCCGGTCGGAATCGCTTTCTATCTCTGGGATCGCGGCGTGAAGCGCGGCGAATTGCGCCTGCTCGGCGTTGCCTCCTACGCAACGCCGCTGCTGTCGACGGCGCTGCTGGCCCTGCTCGGGCTCGGCACGGCGGGTCCGACGCTCTGGCTCGGTGCGCTGCTCGTCACCGCCGGTGCGCTGCTCGCCGCGCTCGATAGCCTGCTTCCCTCCCGCAACTAGCCACCACATTGCGCTTCGGCCGGCGGATGCGGCGGGCTTTACAGTATGATGAATTGTGATATTTGTCTTACTCTCTTTTCCAGGCGACGCTGCCAAAGGAGATCCCGTTGCTCGGACGTCTGACGACGCTGCTCGCCGCCATGTGTTTCCTCGCCGCGCCCGCTGCGGCGCACTTCCAGGAGCTGCTGCCGTCGGCGGACGTGCTGCCCGAGGGCGGGAGCGTCTCGCTCGACATGGTGTTCACGCACCCGATGGATCGCGGCCCGACGATGGAGATGGCGCGGCCCAAGCGCTTCGGGGTCAAAGTCGGCGGCAAGACGATCGACCTGATGGGCGCGATCGCCGAGAAGAAGGTCGACGGCAAGACGGCCTGGTTCGCCAAGCACCAGTTGAAGGAGCCGGGCGCGGCAGTGTTCTTCGTCGAGCCGCAGCCCTACTGGGAGCCGGCAGAGGGCAAGCTCATCATTCACTACGCAAAGGTGGTGGTCGATGCGTTCGCCTCCGGCGAGGGCTGGGATGAAATGATCGGCCTGCCGGTCGAGATCGAGCCGCTGGTGCGTCCGACGGGGCTCTGGACCGGCAATCTGTTCCGCGGCGTCGTGCGCCGCAACGGCAAGCCGGTGCCGTTCGCCGAGATCGAGGTCGAGTACGTCAACGACGGATCGATCAAGGCGCCGAACGATGCGTTCGTGACGCAGGTCATCAAGGCTGACCAGTCGGGCGCCTTCGCGTATGCCATTCCGCGTGCCGGTTGGTGGGGCTTCGCCGCCCTGGTTGAAGGCGATCAGAACATAAAGAGCCCCGACGGCAAGATGGTGCCGGTGGAGGTCGGCGGGCTGATTTGGGTTCGGGCCGTCGACATGGCGCCGACCGCTGCAAAGTAGGCGTGCCGGCGAGAGGAATTCGGATTGGCGCATATCCCTGACGGCGTGCTCTCGGTTCCCGTGCTCACCGGCGGCGGCGTGATGGCCGCCGCCGGTCTCGCGCTGGCGCTCAGGCGCCTCGACGAGGCGAGCATTCCGCGTACGGCGATCCTTGCCTCGGTGTTCTTCACCGTCTCGCTGATCGCCGTGCCGGTCGGCCCGTCGAGCGTGCACCTGCTGATGTCGGGGCTGATGGGTCTCGTTCTCGGGGTGCTTGCCATTCCGGCGGTGTTTATCGGCCTGCTGCTGCAAGCGGTGCTGTTCGGGTTCGGCGGACTGACGACGATCGGCGTCAACACGGTCAACATTGCGTTGCCCGGGGTGCTGGCAGGTGCGATCGCAGGGCCGTTCGTCATGCGAGGAAGCCCGACGGTGGCTGCTTCGGTCGCTGCCGGCGCGGCCGCGCTGGCGGTGGCCCTGACGGGGCTCGGGGTGGCGTCGGCCCTCGCTCTCTCTGCATCCGAGTTCGTGCCAGCAGCGCGGATCATGCTCGTCACCTATTTGCCGCTGATGCTGGCCGAGGCGGCGATCACCGGTTTCGCGGTCGCGTTCCTGAAGCGCGTGAAGCCCGAGATGCTGGCCGGCGCGGAACTGGGAGCGACGTGATGCGCGCGCCCGTCGCGGTCGCGGTTTTCGCGGCAATGCTCCTGTGGCCGATCGCGGCAGATGCCCACCGGCTGAAGCTGTTCGCCACGGTGGAGGACGGCACGGTCAGCGGCTATGCCTTCTTCATCGGCGGGGGCAGGCCCGAAGGTGCGGCGCTCGTCATCCGCGACGCTCAAGGGCAGGAGCTTTATCGCGGGACGACAGATGCGGCGGGCGCGTTCTCCTGGCGGCCGCCGCAAGCATCCGATCTCGCGCTGCTGGTCGATGCGGGCGACGGCCATGTGGCGGAGGCCGCGATCACCGAGGGGCGCTTCTCTGTCGTCGAAGGCAGTGCTTCCGCTGCGGCGACAGGAGGTGACGCCGAGACTGCGAGCGGCGCGTTGCCGGCCGATGAGAATGTCCTGGCGGAGATGATCGACCGGTCGGTCGACCGGGCGGTGTCGCGGCAGGTGCGTCCGCTGCTCGAGGCCTATGCTGCCGCCGAAGGCCGCGTCCGGTTCAACGACGTCGTGGGCGGGATCGGCATGATCATCGGCCTTGCCGGGATGGCGTTGTGGGCGCTTGGCCGACGACGGGGAGGCTGCACGTGAACGCGCTGCAGGCGCTTGGCAGCACGGACGAGGGGATTGTCGCGCGGCTCGATGCGCGCACGCGCCTGCTTGCGGCGCTCGCTCTTGTGATGACCGTCGTTGCGCTCGAGGGCATTCCGGCCATGCTGGCTACGCTCGGGGTGGCGCTCGTCCTTGTGTGGCTCGCCGGGCTGCCGATATCCGATCTCCGGCACCGGTTGCTGCACGTCGAAGCCTTTATGATCGTGCTGCTCGTGCTGCTGCCGTTCACGGTGCCCGGACGGCCGTTG
>JBIOVC010000191.1:0-3547 GCA_044867545.1 Hyphomicrobiaceae bacterium
GGCGACGGCTTCATGATCACCTGCAGCTGGTAGTAGTGCTGCATGCGGTTCGGGTTCTCGCCGTAGCGGCCGTCCTTCGGCCGTCGCGAGGGCTGCACGTAAGCGGCGTTCCACGGCTTGGGGCCGAGCGCGCGCAGCGTGGTCGCGGGATGGAAGGTGCCGGCGCCGACCTCCATGTCGTAGGGCTGCAGAATGGCGCAGCCCTGGCCCGCCCAGAACTGCTGCAGCGTCAGGATCAGGTCCTGGAAGGACTCTTTGGGACGCAGCGTCGTGGCCGGGGCCTTGGACTTGGGCTTAGTCGGCATAGGGAGATTGAAACTCGCGCGGGCTCTGGTGGCGCCGCACTATACGCAAACGGCGGCGGATGTCATCGGACTGGATTCAACCCATCCGATTGCATGTCGGGCAAGATACACATATGATGTGTGTATGCAGGAATCCGTCAAAACCAAGCGGCGCATGGTCCGCAAGCAGGTATTCATTACAGCCGAGCAGAACCGGCGCTTGAAGACGCGCGCTGCGGCCACAGGTGTGCCGGAAGCGGTGCTGATACGTGCTGGCATCGACCTGCGCCTCCAACAGGAGGCACAGAGCCAGCGCGCTTGGAGTGATGTCGTCACTGAGACTGTCGGCAAACTGTCGGGAGCTTGGGCCGAGCGGGGCAATCTCGACGAGGAGATGCGGGGGATCCGGCGGCGCTGGAATCGGCGTGACCAGCTCCTGGGCAAGAAGGCGAAGCGCGCCTCGTGAGTGTCCTGCTCGACACCAATATCCTTGTCGACTACGCGCGACGCGCCCCGGTTGCGGTTTCTTGGCTGAGATCGCTATCCGAACCCCCTCAGATATCGGCCGTTTCGCTGCTTGAGCTTCACGTGGGCGCCCGCAGTCAGCGTGAAGAGCGGGACATACAAGCAATATGCACGCCCCTCAAGTGTCTCCCGGTAACCAGCGAAATCGCGAAACAGGCCGGCAGCCTTCTTCGCCACTTCGCCATGAGCCACGGCATCGACATACCAGATGCCATCATCGCCGCCACCGCTGAGCACCACGGGCTCAAGCTCGCCACGCTCAACGTCCGCCACTACCCGATGTTCCGCAAGCTGAAGCCCGCGTATTAGCGGAGGGCGTCAGCGCTTGGTGGGCCGGTAGACTCGGGCTTCCGCGTCCCACTCGAGGGTGCCGAGATCGCGCGGCACGCGCTTGGCGCTCGATAGCTCGGCCTCCGCCGCGGCCATTGCCCGCCGGACCTCGCGAGCGATCAGCCGGTAGCCCGCATAGAGACCGGCGCCGAGGAGGCCGAGAACGACGAGCTGCGGCATCTACGCTCACTCCCGACGTCTAAAGACCGTAGCGCGCCCAGAGCGCGCGCGCCTCGATAGCCGACACCAGATCCTCGGCAAAGGCAAGGCCGCCAAGCTCGGCGCCGGGAGCATGGTCAACGCTCGGCAGCCGGCGCAGGCGGGCAAGCCAGCCGCCTCCGCCGAGCGGGATCGCGCGGAGCGCGACTTTCGGTCCGTACTCCTCACGCAATCTCGTGCGCGCGTCGGTGACGCCGTCGATGAGACCGAGGTCGAGCGCCTTGGCCGCCGACCAGAAGGCGCCCGAGAACAGCTCGGCATCGGAGGCCTTCAGCTTGCCGGCGCGACGGTCCTTGACGATGCCGATGAATACGTCGTGCACGTCGCGCTGAATCGTCTTCAGCCGCTCGATCTCCTCCGGCTTTTCGGGCAGGAACGGGTCGAGCGCGCCCTTGTGCTCGCCGGCGGTATAGACACGTCGTTCGATGCCGAGGCGGCCGATCGCCTTGTCCAGTCCGAAGCTCGCCGAGATCACGCCGATCGAGCCGACGATCGAGGAAGCGTCCGCGTAGATCTCGTCGCCGGCGACCGCGAGGTAATAGCCGCCGGAGGCGGCGACGACCTCGCAGAACACGAGGATGCGCTTCTTCTTCTCCTCGGCGAGCTGGCGGAGCCGCTTGAAGAGCAGGCTCGACTGCACAGGCGAGCCGCCGGGCGAGTTGACGGTGACGGCGACGGTCGGCAGGCGCGAGGCGGAGAACGCGCGCTCGATTGCCTGTGCGGCGGCCGCGATCGTCAGCCCGGGACGCAGCGGCGTCACGAGGCCGATCGGGCCGGAGAAACGGAGCACCGGGACAACTGGCTGGCGCGAGAAGGGCCACATCGTGCGGGATGTCCTGTCTATGCCGCCTGCGCGGCGGCGCCGACGGTCGCTGCTGGGTGGGATCGAATGTTAGTGCGATGCGTCAGGCAACACTTAGTGGGGCAAGCCGCCCGCCGCTAGTCCGTTGGCGCACATCGCGATCGAGCATCGCGATCAGCAGGCACGCCGCCGCGACGTTGCCGGCGAGCCAGGGCTGCCACATGCCCCAGCCCGTCGCGGCGATCGTCATCACGCCGGCAATGAGTGCCGCGCCGTACGGCAGCAGCGCCGGATGCAGTAAGAGCGCGGCGCGAAGGGTAGCGAGCGCTGCCGCCAGCAGCGTCAGCGTGCCGGCCGCCCCGAGCTCCAGCCAAGACTGCAGATAGACGTTGTGCGCGTGCCAGCCGAGCTGCCGGTCCGTAACCTCGCCTGGAGCACCCTTCGGCGCCGCTCCCTGGAACCGGGTCGACTGCACGCCGATGCCGAACAGTGGGCGCTCGGCCGCCGCCTCGGCCGTGTGGTTCCAGATCAGCACGCGCTCGCGCGCGCTGAGCGGCAGCCATTGCGCATCGTGCAATCCCAGCGCGTAGGGAAGCCGGCCGAGGGGCAGCGCGAGGAGCGTGCCGGCGACCAGCAGCACGGCAAGCGCCTGCAATGTGCGGCGGGGCCACAAACGCGCAAAGGCGAACGCGATCAGCCCGGCCAGCGCCGCGACCTTCGCCGTCTCGCTGGCGGAGAGTAGAACGGCGGCCACGGTCGCAACCGACGCGCCGATGAGGACAATGAGGCGCAAGCGCTCCGGCTGCCAGAGCGAGAGCGCGAACAGCAGTGCCGGCGCGAGCAGCACCGCCGAGGCGACGCTGCGGTCGAGGCGGAACGGCTCGATGCGGACGATCCGGCCGCCCTCGCGGAAGACCTCTTTCGACTGGTCGCCGAGCAGCCATGGAGCCCAATCGAGCACCCAGCGGAAGATCGCATGGCCGCTCGCCAGCTCGAACAAGATGAAACCCAGAACGACCGCCGCACCGATCGGAATGCCGCGCATGAACCAGCGTCGGCGCGCGTCATCGAGGGTCGCGATAAGCTCCGGCAGCGCCACGGCAAGATAGGCGGCAGAGACAACGACCGCTCCGGTTTGCAGGACTGTCGTCGCAGCAAACGCGGGCTCGCTCGACCACAGCGCGGTGATGAGCGCATAGCCGCAGAACGCGAGCCATGCGGCCCCGGCCGGAGCGCGTATTGCCGCCCAGAGCGATCGCTCGAAGGCTCGGCGGCCAATGAGATCGTTGAGTGCAGTCAGCACCGCGAGCGCAACGATCAGGCTCGGTATGAGCAGGGGAGCGACGCCCATCGCTCCGACCAGCACGACGAGCAGCACCCCCTGCCC
>JBIOVC010000192.1:0-2989 GCA_044867545.1 Hyphomicrobiaceae bacterium
TCCGCCATCACCGTTTCCGGCTCCTCGACGAAGCTGACGCGCATGCGCGAGACCAGCGCTTTGCCGACAGCGTAGATCTGCTCCATGATCCACGGCAGCGGCAGCACCGACACGTATTCGTCGTCCGCCCCCTTGGGATCGACCGCGAGATACTTCCGGCAGTGATCGATGATAGCGGCGGCCGACAGCATGGCGAGCTTCGGGTGGGCGGTCGTTCCCGACGTGCTGCACAGCACCGCGACGTCCTCGCCGGAACCCGCCGCCACCAGCTCGTCGTAAAGACGCGGCTGCTCGGTCCCCAGCCGCTCGGCGATGCCATCGAGCTCGGCCGCCGGTATCAGCCGCGCGTCATCGTACTTGCGCATCCCGCGAGGATCCGCATAGACGATCTTCTTAACGGTGGGGATGCGATCGCCGAGGCCCAGCAGCTTGTCGACCTGCTCCTCGTCCTCGGCAAGCACGACCTTGACCCTGGCATGATTGACGAGGTAGGCGACCTCCTCCTCGAGCGCATCGCGATAGAGGCCGAGGCTCATGGCGCCGACCGCGTGGGCGGCGATCTCGCCAATCACCCAGTCAGGCCGGTTGTCGCCGATGAGGCCGACCACATCGCCGCGCCCGACACCCAGTCGATAGAGCCCGAGGGCGCGGCGCCTCACCCGCTCCTGGTATTGGGCCCAGGTGATCGACTGCCAGATGCCGAAGTCCTTTTCGCGGAGCGCGATCTGGTCAGGGTGCTCGGCTGCGTGGCAGGCCAGCAGCTTCGGGAAGGTATCGAGCAGGTGGGCCATGGGCCTTCGACCTGTACGTTGGATCAGCCTGCAGCAACGGAGTTGGCCGGCTCATCGGCGGCAACGCCGAGGTAGGCGCGACGCACGTCCTCGTTGGCCAGCACCACCTCGGGACTGCCTTCCGCAATCTTACGGCCGAAATCGAGCACGGCTATCCGGTGCGAGATGTCCATCACCACGCCCATGTCATGCTCGATCATGATGACCGTGATGCCCCACTCCTCGTTGAGATCGACGACGTAGCGGACCATGTCCATCTTCTCCTCAAGGTTCATGCCAGCCATGGGCTCGTCGAGAAGAATGAGCTTGGGCTTGAGCGCGATGGCGCGCGCGAGCTCCGCCCGCTTCCTCAGTCCATAAGGCAGCGTGCCGGCGACCGCGTGGCGCACATGCTGGATCTCCAGGAAGTCGATGATCTCCTCGACCGCCCGCCGGTGCTCCAGCTCCTCCTGCTGCGCGCCGCCCAACCAGTAGAGCGATCCGGTGAGGAAATTGTTCCGCAGCAGGTGGTGACGGCCGACCATGATGTTGTCGATGACGCTCATATGGCCGAACAGGGCGAGGTTCTGGAAAGTCCGGCCGATGCCCAGCGCAGCGCGCCGATTGGCCGGCAGACGGGTGATGTCGCGGCCCTCGAACAGGATGCGGCCCGACTCCGGCACGTAGCGGCCGGAGATGCAGTTGAGAAGCGAGGTCTTGCCAGCGCCGTTGGGCCCGATGATGGAGAAGAACTCTCCCGGCTGGACCGCAAGGCTCACGTCAGTCAGCGCCCGCACACCGCCGAAGCGGACAGATAGGCCCGAAAGCTCGACCAAGGGCATCGCTGAGCTTCCTCCCAGTCGCGCTGCTCATTTGCGAGCTTATCTGGGGCAACTTAGTGCAAACGCGCAACGAGGGGAACGTCCGTTTCGGGTCTTGGTCGTGTGAAAACGCGGCCGTAGGTGTTCTCGAGAGCTTGGCGGCAGCCTGTGGGCGCGAGCCGGGCTCCTCTCACGCCCTGATGGCGGCGATCAGCGGCTTGATGCCGACGATGTTCATCACCCGGGTCAGATTGTAGGCCAGCACGTGCAGTGCCATCTCAGCGGCGACCTTGGGCAAGGTCTTCAGCAGGAAGTGGGTGGCACCCATCCGAGCCTTGATCGTCCCAAACGGATGTTCGACCGTCTCGCGCCGCTGGCGCATGGCGTTCGGATTGGCGTCGAGCCGCTGCTGCACAGCTTCGAGCACCTGCTCGTACTCCCACCGCGTGATCCGTCGCTCTGGCCCTGTGGTGCAACGCGACTTGAGCGGACATTTCGGACATGCGGTTGTCCAGTAGCGCCGCAGCTCTTTTCCATTCTCCTCGTTGGAGTACCTGTACTTCAGGCGCTCGCCGGCCGGACAGCGATAGACGTCCTCGCCTGGCAGGTAGGCAAAGTCTTGCTTGCCGAACCGCCCTGCCGATTGGTACCCAAGGCATCGGCTTCGATCGCCTTGAACTCGACGCTTGGGTCGACGACTATATCGCCCGCAACGGGCGTCCCGCTCGGAAAGGAGTACGCATATGGGACGCAAACACATCCCCGGCCTCTTGCTCAGGGACGGGGTCTGGCATGTCGACAAGCGCATCTGCGGGCGGCGAATTTGCCAGAGCACTGGAACAGCTGACGTCCAGGAAGCAGAAACCTACCTCGCAAGACTGATGGAAGAGATTCGACAGGCACAGGTCTACGGCGTCAGGCCCTCTCGAACCTTCGAGCAGGCGGCGGCGAAGTTCGTGCTGGAGAACCAGCACAAGCGAAGCCTTGCCGATGACATCATGCACCTGAAGCAGCTGATGCCTTGGATTGGTTCTGTCGCGCTCGACAAGCTCCACTTGGGAACCCTTCAACCGTGGATCGAGGCGAGGCGTCGCGCCGGCAAGGCAGCGGGCACCATCAATCATGGGCTCAAGGTGGTAAGACGCATTCTGAACTTGTCAGCGTCCGAGTGGATCGATGATACCGGCCTGAGTTGGATCTCTGCTGCGCCAAAGATCAAGCTGCTTCCGGACACGCGTAAGCGGCGGCCCTATCCATTGGATTGGACCGAGCAGACCGCGCTTTTCCGGGAGTTGCCCGACTACTTGGCCCAGATGGCACTGTTCGCGGTCAACACGGGCTGTCGCGACCAAGAGGTCTGCAAACTCCGATGGGAATGGGAGGTGCGGGTGCCAGAGC
>JBIOVC010000193.1:0-14128 GCA_044867545.1 Hyphomicrobiaceae bacterium
CCCGTCACCACCGTGCCGCGGCCCGAGATCGAGAACACGTCCTCGATCGGCATCAGGAACGGCTGGTCGAGCGGCCGCTCGGGCAGCGGGACGAAGGTGTCGAGCGCCTCGAACAGCTTGATGATCGCTTCGTCCGCCAGCGGACCCTTCTCGCCCTGCAGCGCCTTGATCGCAGCACCGCGCACCACCGGCGCGTCATCCCCCGGGAACTGGTACTTGGACAACAGCTCGCGGACCTCGAGCTCGACCAGGTCCAACAGCTCCTCGTCGTCGACCACGTCGCACTTGTTGAGGAACACCACGATGTAGGGAACGCCCACCTGGCGGGCCAAGAGGATGTGCTCACGCGTCTGCGGCATCGGCCCGTCGACCGCCGAGACTACCAGGATCGCGCCGTCCATCTGCGCGGCGCCGGTGATCATGTTCTTGACGTAGTCGGCATGCCCCGGGCAGTCGACGTGCGCGTAATGCCGCTTCTCGGTCGAGTACTCGACGTGCGAGGTCGCGATCGTCAGGATCTTGGTCGGGTCGCGCCGGCCCTGGCTCTCGGAGGCCTTGGCCACCTGGTCGTAGGAGATCGCCTCCTTGGTCCAGCCGCGGTCGGCAGACACCTTCGTCATCGCCGCCGTCAGCGTCGTCTTGCCGTGGTCGACGTGACCGATCGTGCCGACGTTGCAGTGCGGCTTCGTCCGCTCGAATTTTGCCTTGGCCATCGGATGGCTCTCCTTCTTCTCACTTAAGACCTGATCAGGCGTACTTCGCCTTCACCTCGTCGGCGACGTTGCGCGGCACGTCCGCGTAGTGCGCGAACTGCATCGTGTAGGACGCCCGCCCCGTCGACATCGATCTGAGCTGGCTCACGTAGCCGAACATGTTGGCGAGCGGCACGTAGGCCCGGATCACGGTAGCGTTGCCACGCATCTCCTGGGTGCGGATCTGGCCGCGCCGGCTGTTGATGTCGCCGATCACGCCGCCGACGAACTCGCCGGGTGTCACCACTTCGACGTCCATGATCGGCTCGAGCAGCTTGACGCCGGCCTTCTCGCAGCCCTCGCGCATCGCGGAGCGGGAGGCGATCTCGAACGCGATCGCCGAGGAGTCGACCTCGTGGTAGGCGCCGTCGAACAGCGTCACCTTCATGTCGACCATCGGGAAGCCGATCAACACGCCGGTATCCCACACCGACTGCACGCCCTTCTCGACGCCGGGGATATACTCCTTCGGCACCGAGCCGCCGACGATCTTGGACTCGAACTCGTTGCCCTTGCCAGTCACCTGCGGCTCGAGGCGCAGCTTCACGCGGGCGAACTGACCGGTGCCGCCGGTCTGCTTCTTGTGCGTGTAGTCGACCTCGGCATTGCGCGCGAGCGTCTCCCGGTAGGCGACCTGCGGCGCGCCGACGTTGGCCTCCACGCCATAGGTCCGCTTCAGGATGTCGACCTTGATGTCGAGGTGCAGCTCGCCCATGCCCTTGAGGATGGTCTCGCCGCTCTCCTGATCGACCGCCACGCGGAAGGAGGGGTCCTCGATCGCCATCGTCGACAGCGCCGACGACATCTTCTCCTGGTCGGCCTTGGTCTTCGGCTCGATCTTCATCTCGATGACGGGGTTCGGGAACTCCATCTTCTCGAGGATCACCGGCCGGAGCGGGTCGCACAGCGTCTCGCCCGTGCGCACGTCCTTGAGGCCCTGTAGCGCGACGATATCTCCGGCGTAGGCCTCCTTGATCTCCTCGCGGTCGGCCGCATGCATCAGGTACATGCGCCCGGCGCGCTCCTTCCTGTCACGCGTCGAGTTGAGAAGCCCCATGCCCTGCTCGAGCTTGCCCGAGTAGATGCGGCAGAACGTGATCGAGCCGACGTGCTCGAAGCTCATAATCTTGAAGGCGATCATGGCGAGCGGCTCGTCGTCCGCCGGCTTGCGGATCGCCTCCTTGCCAGTCTTCGGGTCGATGCCCTGGTAGGCATCGCGATCGATCGGACATGGGAGGAAATCGACCACCGCGTCGAGCAGCGGCTGCACACCCTTGTTCTTGAAGGCCGAGCCACACAGCATCGGATAGAAAGCGCGCGTGATCGTCGCCTTGCGGATCAGCTTGCGCAACGTCGCCTCGTCCGGCTCCTTGCCGTCGAGAAACGCCTCGAGCGCCGCATCGTCCATCTCGACGGCGGCCTCGATCATTTGCGCCCGGTATTCAGCAGCCTTGTCGGCGAGATCGGCGGGGATCTCGCTCTCGATCATCCGGGCGTCCTTGCTGTCGCCGTCCCAGCTGATCGCCTTCATCCGGATGAGGTCGACGACGCCCTTGAAGTTCGCCTCCGAGCCGATCGGCAACTGCAGCGGCACGGCCTTGGCGCCGAGCTTCTCCTTGATGTCGTCGAGGCACATATAGAAGTCGGCGCCGGTCTTATCCATCTTGTTGGAGAAGATGATGCGCGGCACCTCGTACTTGTCGCCCTGCCGCCAGACCGTCTCGGTCTGCGGCTCGACGCCCTGGTTTGAATCGAGCACGCACACGGCGCCGTCGAGGACGCGCAAGCTGCGCTCCACCTCGATCGTGAAGTCGACGTGGCCCGGCGTGTCGATGATGTTGAGCCGGCGCTTGCGGCCGTCGCGGCCCGGCCAGAAGCACGTCGTCGCGGCCGACGTGATCGTGATGCCGCGCTCCGCTTCCTGCTCCATGAAGTCCATCGTCGCGGCGCCGTCGTGCACCTCGCCGATCTTGTAGGACTTGCCCGTGTAGTAGAGGATCCGCTCGGTCGTCGTCGTCTTCCCGGCATCGATGTGGGCCATGATGCCGAAGTTGCGGTAGTCCTCGATTGCATATTGTCGGGGCATTCGCTAACCCGGATTCCTCATCTACCAGCGATAGTGCGAGAAGGCGCGGTTCGCCTCCGCCATCTTGTGCGTGTCCTCGCGCTTCTTGACCGCTGTGCCGCGGTTGTTGGCCGCGTCCAGCAGCTCGGCCGAAAGCCGGTCGACCATCGTGTTCTCGTTGCGGCTTCGTGCGGCCGTTATGATCCAGCGGATCGCCAGCGCCTGGCGGCGGTCGTTGCGCACCTCGACCGGCACCTGATAGGTGGCGCCGCCGACGCGGCGGGAGCGCACCTCGACCGCCGGCATCACGTTCTCGAGCGCCTGGTGGAAGAGCTGCACGGGATTCTGCTTGGCCCGCGACTCCATCCGCTCGAGCGCGCCGTAGACGATCCGCTCGGCGACCGACTTCTTGCCCTCCTTCATCACCGCGTTCATGAACTTGGTGATGATGAGGTCGCCGAACTTCGGGTCCGGATTGACCTCCCGCTTCTCGGCACTATGGCGACGGGACATATCTGCTCACCTTGCACTTTCGGGCCGCTGACGAGGGGCCCGTGAGAAACTCGTTCTGTTGCCGTCTTCTGATCCTCGGCGCCGGCTCGTCCGTCGTCGCCGTCCGGACGAAGCAATCCCGTCCGGACGAAGAATAAAGCGGCCGCTACTTTGGCCGCTTTGCTCCGTACTTGGACCGTCTCTGCTTGCGCGTGGCCACGCCTTGGGTGTCGAGCACCCCGCGGACGATGTGGTAGCGCACGCCGGGGAGGTCTTTGACGCGGCCGCCGCGGATGAGCACGACCGAGTGCTCCTGCAGGTTGTGGCCTTCGCCCGGGATGTAGCCGATCACCTCAAACCCATTGGTGAGGCGGATCTTGGCGACCTTTCGGAGCGCCGAGTTCGGCTTCTTCGGCGTCGTCGTGTAGACGCGCGTGCACACGCCCCGCTTCTGCGGGCACGAGTCCATGTGACGCGCCTTCGACCGGTAGACCTTCTGCCGCCGCGGCTTCCGGATCAGTTGTTGTATGGTCGGCATTCGACCCTAGCCCATTCCAAAACTGCCGCCGTGCCTGCGCTGCCGGACGGACGGCATCAAGACCGCTGCCGGACCTCGCGCTGGGCGAAGTCCGGACCAAATCCAGAGGATCTGGCTGCCGCGGAGCGGCGCTCCAGATCTTGGCTCGAAGTTATGCTCTGCTTAAGGACGGCAGTGTCTAGGCGAACCGGCGCCGCATCAGTTGCGCAGAAAGCGGCCTACCACCTACCGTGAGAGTTGGCGCGGAACATATACACAGCCTCAAACCCGGTCAACAGCATTCCGACGCCCGGATTTGCCCCGGCCCAAGACCTTGTGCTCGGCGAGCGGGATCTGCGACCGGCACCGCTCGATCAGCGATTTGTCGATGCGCGCGGTGATGATCCCCTCGCCGTCCGAAGCCTTCGCGATGACGTGGCCCCAGGGGTCGGCAATCAGCGAGTGGCCGTAGGTGAAACGCCGCTCGCCGGAGGGCGCCAGGAAGAACCCAGTCTGCCCCGGCGCCACGAAATAGGTCTCGGTCTCGATCGCGCGTGCCCGGCACAGCACCTCCCAGTGGTCCTTGCCGGTCTGCAGCGTGAAAGCGGAGGGCAGCGCAATGATCTCGGCCCCGCGCGCCGCGAGCGCCTGGAAGAGCTCGGGGAACCTGAGGTCGTAGCAGATCGCGCATCCGACGGTGAAACCCTCGCAAGGGTAGGTGACGACCTCCTCGCCCGGGATCACGCTGTCGGACTCCTTGTAGACGTCCCCACCCGGCGTCGTGACGTCGAACAGGTGGATCTTGCGGTAGCGGGCCACCTCCCGCCCCGACCGGTCGAACACCACCGTGGTATTGCGCACCTTGCCCGGCCGCTCCGACCGCTCCAGCAGCGATCCGGCGTGCACCCAGATCTTGTGCTTGGCGGCGAGCTCCTGCGACGCCGCGTAAGCGGGGCCGCCGGGGATGGCGTCCGCCGCCTCGTACTTCTCCGCAGTGGTGCCCCCCGCCCAGTTCCAGTGCTCGGGCAGTGAAACCCAGTCCGGTCCCTCGGTATCGACCGCCTGCTCGATGAGCGACTGCGCCCGCGCGATGTTGGCGGCCCTGTCGTTGACGGAGTTCATCTGGATGACGGCGATCTTCATCTGGGACCTCGACGGCGATGGCCTCCTAGCGGCGCCGTTTAGCAGACCACCCTCGGGCCGACGGCGCAAGCGTGGCCAACCGACTCGACCGTAGCGGCCGTTGGGCGATTTGGACTTCACTGTGTCCCGCCCACGACAGATTCGCACTAGTGTGATGATCGAGAGATTCGCCGGCGCTCGCGGCTACCCTCTGAGCGAATTTCTCGATCTGAATCACACTAGTAACTCCATGATTCTAGTGTCCCTTATGATTCCGAAGCTCGCTCGGGAACCAGCATCGAGCGCAGGCGAACTTCGGAAGCGGGACACTAGCCGGCGCTGGACCTGTGACGCTTCCGCGAGCTAGAATTTTATTCCACAGCAGACGCGGATGCCGAAGGTGGGCCGTCGCTCCAAATTTGCTCATATTCCACTGATAAGAACGGTGCCGGGTGATTTGAGGAGCGGTGCGGGGGCGCCATGGATGGGGACGACCGCGACCGGGGAACCGGCAGGCCCGGCAAATGCCGGCAGGCGGGACGTTTTTGGCGCGCAGTAGCTGTCGCGCTGTGCATATCGATCCCCGCGCTGGCATTTCTCACGTTCGACAGCACCGGCCAACTGATTCGCGGGGCCTTCATCACGACGGCCGAGGCGGGCCACAGGAATGGCTGGAACGGCTGGAACAACTGGAACAGCGGTCGCCGCGCCCAGGAGGAGGCCGAGCGCGCCCGTCGCGAGGCCGAGGAGGCCGCACGCCGCGCCGCCGAGGCTGCGCGCCGGGCCGCTGAGGAGGCAGCGCGCCGCGCACGCCAGGCTGCGGAGCAGGCCGGCCGGAACACCAGAAACCAGCAGTCTGACAACTCGCGCACTCAGTCGGGCAAGGACGACAAGCGGACCGAGACGGCGGACAACAACAAGAAGAACGACGGCAAGGACGAGGATGATGAGGACGCGAAGCGGTCGGACGACGACGACCAAAACGGCCGCCGCAGGAGGGGCGCTCAGAATAGCGATGACGATGCCGATCAGCCCCCGCCCGCGACCGTCGTCGATCTGCTGAACCGCTGGGTGGGCAAGGGCAAGGGCGCACCGGAGTGGTCGGGCAAGACCTCGGTGATCCGTCCCGGCAATCAGGCATCTGCCGACAAAGCCCAGGATGGCGTGATGCGGGTGACGCCACCTGGAACCGCCGACGAGCCGCCCCCCCAAAGCAGCAAGAACAACCAGGGCAACCAGAGCGCCAAGAGTCCGGAACCCCAGCAATCGACCGGCAAGGCCGCTGCTGCTCCCCCCACTCCGCGCGCCCAGCGTGGCGCCCGCGCGTTGGCGATGCCCCCACTGCCGGTCATGAACCAACGAGAGCTGCTCGCCATCAACGTCAATCGCCAGTCGCTGGACAAGGTGCTGGCCAAGGGCTTTGAGGCCCAGGAGGAGGTCAATCTTTCCCACCTCGGCTTCTCCATGGTCCGCGTCGAGGCACCGCCCGGCATGGACGCGAAGGACGCGCGCGCCTGGTTGAGGCGGGAGCTCCCGAACGATCGGTTCGAGTACAACCGGACGTATCGGCACTATCAGGCCGCCACCGGCAGTGACGACTTCGATCCGCCTGGCCACCGAGCCGCGCCCTTGCCACCCCTGCCGTGCGGCAGCGACCGCTGCTATGCCCCCGCCACGATAAACTGGTCCCCGACGCTATCGAGCTGTGCCAAAGAGGTCCGCGTCGGCGTCATCGACACGGCCGTAGACCCCCTACTGTTTGCCGACCGGCAGATCCACTATGCCAACGCCGCGCCGAGGGGACAGCCGAAGGCCGCAAGCTGGCATGGCAATGGCGTTCTGGCTCTGCTCTCGGGTGCTTCCTCCGGCGACATGCCCGGGCTGATCCCCGACGCGCACTTCTTCGTCGCCGATACCTTCGCCGCCGACGGCGACGGCCAGCCGGTCTCCGACACCGCCAGCGTATTGAAGGCCCTCGACCTGCTGAGCGCCTTCAAGGTGCAGGTCGTCAACATGAGCTTGTCGGGCCCGGCCGACGAAACCGTGAGGAAGGCGATCGAGAAGCTGAGCCGGGAAGGCGTGATCTTCATTGCCGCCGCCGGCAACGGCGGCCCCACCGCCCCGCCCGCCTATCCGGCGGCCTACCCGTCGGTCATCGCGGTGACCGCCGTCAACCGCAGCCTCAATGGCTACCCGTACGCCAACCGCGGCAAGTATATCGATGTCGCCGCCCCCGGCGTGCGCATCTGGACCGCCGTCAGTAAGGAGAAGCAGGACTACCTGACGGGCACCTCGTTTGCCACGCCCTATGTGACGGCAATCGCCGCGGCGCTCGCCAAGAGCGGCGGCCCGGTCAACAAGGAGGCGATCCTCGCGCGCCTTGCCGTGAAGGATCTCGGCGCTCCAGGTCCCGATCCGGTCTATGGGCGCGGCCTGGTGCTGGCGCCAACATCCTGCAACCCGGGCCCGATCCGCGCACCGGTTGCCTCGAACGAGAACCCCTGGGTCGTGAAGACCAGAAGCTCGCCCTGACCGAGCCGCCCGGGCGGATCGCGACGCCCTACATCCCGAAAATTTTGGGGACTCGCCCCTCGTCGCACCGGTTGCGGGGTCCGGCACAACAAGAAGCGAGTCCCTGCGGACGGCAATGCCGACCGCCTATGTCCAGGACAACACCGACACCGGTTGCGGGGTGGCGGGACGGTGCAGCCTGGCCATATTCCATCGTGGTCTAGAGTCGACCGGCCCGGCGACGGTGCGCCGGGACGAGCTTCCCCGATGAGGCCCCACCGGCCTCCTCTGCTCCTACATGCACACAACCGGACATCCCCTTCCGGGCGTGCAGACGGCGGCATCTCGCTGTCGCGCTACTTCGATGCGCGCCAGCCGTTGCGGATCAGATCCTCTTCCGGCTCCCCGACCAGAGGGCCCCCGCCTTCCGGCATCAACTCGAGCACCGCGGACTCGACCGCGTTGGGGATCCCCGCCGGTATGCTCAGGCCGTCGCGCGACACGCCTCGTGCCGGCGTGCGCGCATAGATCTCGACTTGCCAGTTGTTCTCCCCGGTCTGGCAGGCAAGCCCGGCGAACTCCGCTCCCCCGCGATCGGCGATCTCGTAATGCCGGCAGTAGCGGTCGTTCTTACTGAGGAACGACAGCACCGCCCTGAACGACAGAGTCTCTCCGGCGGCGGCTTTCATCACCACGACCGTGTTGGTCGGCGTGCCCTCGAGCGCCTGCCGCAGCGCACCCGAGGCGATGCCCGCACCCGAGACGAGGCCGGCCCCACCCGAAGGTTGGTCGATGGTCGCCTGGCTAAGTCCGAAGCCCACACCTACACCGACCGCCAGCGCCAGGGCGATCGACACCCACGCCATTGTCGGCGGATTGAACAGGCCCGAGAGCATCGTCCGGTATGAGGGGGCGCCGCCGGCGGACGCCAGCGTCGGCGGTGGGGTCTTTGGAGCCGCGCCGGCCGGCACCGTCACCACCAGCGCGCGCATTACCGCATCGAACGCCGGCGCGAGCTTCTCCGGCCGCGTGCCGGTGAAGGCAGCAAGCCGCTCCCGCGCAACCGGATCGACGGCCAGCAGGTCCTCAACGGCCCCGCGCAGCTCGGGATCGAGTTCGCCGTCCGCATAGGCCATCAACGTACTATCGGGAATCTCGCCCATGGCGGCTCTCACTCTTCGGTTGCAGTTCGACTTCCCGGTGCAAGTACTCGTGCAGCGTACGCCGCGCGCGGGCGAGCCTGCTCATGACCGTGCCGATCGGCGCATCGACGATTGCGGCGGTTTCCTTGTAGGAAAGCCCGTCTATGCACACGAGCGCGATCAGCACCCGTTGATCGGCCGGCAGCAACCTCATCCCTTCCTGCACCGCCTCCAGCGTCATCCGGCTCTCGGCAACCTGTCTCCCGTCCGAGCCGACCACGTCGTAGGCTGCTTCCAGGTCCACCTTCTCTCCGCGCACCTTCTGCGCCCGGCCGCTGTCCAGCCAGACGTTCTGCGCGATGCGGAACATCCAGCTGTCGAGCCTGGTGCCGGGCACCCATTGATCGATATGCGTCAGCGCGCGCAGACACGTTTCTTGCACCAAGTCATCGCCCTGGTCGCGGGCTCCCGTCAGTGCATGCGCGAATCTGCGCAGACGCGGCAGGAGCCGGATCATCTCGGCCCGGATCTGGTCCGTCACACTGGCATTCCCCGCAGTTCGTCCGAACAACGGTCTAATTGTGTGAAAAGTCCCTGGCCGCGTTTCCCCGGCGACCTGGAAGGCTATTCGCCGGGTCCTATGGTGAAAGAATGACCGCCGATCGTGCTCACGGCATCACAGTTCCGGGGTTTCCCGGCCACACCGGAACAGCGGCTCTTAGGAAAAAAGCAGCGACTTGATGACGACCGGCACCACCCCGGGCGGGTCCATCAGCGCCCCGACGTCGACGTAGTCGAGCTCGTGAAGCTGCACCCCGTCGATCGAGACGAGCGGACGGGTGAAGCCGAGCTCGTGATGCAGCAGTCGGCCGAGCGTCCTGCCGATGTCGCCGTCGATCATCACCAGCAGCGGCGCATCCCCCGCGCCGCCCGGCCCCAGCGCCTCGATGATGCCCTGTGCGAACGCGGCGATCCGCGCGTGCTCGGGGTCGCCAGCCCAGGCGAAGGCGAGCGCAACGCGCTCGGAAGGAGCGAGGTCCATCTTCTGCAGTCCCGTGCGGATCGCGGCGGCAACGCGCTCGGAATCGATCCGTGCCGGCAGCTCCAGCCCGAGATTCACAACGGGAACGTTGTGCACCGGCAGCACGCTCGCATCGGGAAGGAAGATCGTCTTGCCGCTGACCTGCACCGTGAACTGCGAGGCGCCGATCACCGTCGCGCGGATGCGCTGGCCGGGATCGAGCAGCGGCAGATCGTTTCGCCGGGCGAGCCCATCGCGGATCTCATCCGCCAGCATCCCCGCGATGTCGCCGTAGTCGCGCTGCTCGTGGCCGAAGATGTACTCCGCAACGCCCCCCGACACGGTGACCGCCCGCGGCGCGACCTCCCGCGAGAGCGGCTCGGTCAGCATCAGTGAGGCGCCGAGCGGGTCGGCCGGCGTGCCGACGATCTGGTCAACGGCAATCTCGGCAAGGCGGGCCGCGATCCGCCGCCGCACGGCCGGGTCCGCGAGCACGCGCGGGGCGGCCTCGATGCCGAGCTCCTTGGCGACCGCCCGGGCGGAATCGTCGACCCGGGTCCAGGCGCCCGCCGCGTCCGCCGCAACGAGCCGGCCGCCGACCGCCAACGCGGCAACCGCAAGCACGGACCCGCGGTCGATCACCGCGAGCTTTGATGTGCCGCCGCCGATGTCGACGTGCAGCAGGCACTCGCCCCGCGCCTTCGACAGCGCCACCGCACCCGAGCCATGCGCTGCGAGCACGCATTCGAGCTTGTGGCCTGCCGTCGCGCACACGAACTTGCCGGCTTCCTCCGCGAATAGATCGTCGATCGCCCGTGCGTTGCGTCGCTTGATCGCCTCGCCGGTGAGGATCACCGCGCCGGTATCGATATCGGCTCGCTTGAGGCCCGCGCTCCGGTAGGCATCGTGGATGAAGCTGCCGAGTGCGGCGGCATCGATCGTGCCGTCGGCCAGGAACGGCGTCAGCATGATCGGCGAGCGCCAGACGATCTCGCGGTCGACCACGGCGAACCGGCTCGACAGGCCCTGCGTCTGCCGCTGGAGCGTGACCTTGGCGAACATCAGGTGCGAGGTCGAGCTGCCGATGTCGATGCCGACGGTGCTGAGCTCGACCGTCTCCTGCGCCCAGATGTAGCGGGCGAGCGCCGCCCGCTCGGCCTCCGACAGCTCGTCGTGCTCGTGTTGGAAATCGGTGTCGTGCATGCTCTCAAGGTGCTTAGCCTCCTGAGCTGCCCCGTTCAAGCCGCCCCAGCTATCGCATCGGAGCGGTTTAAGTTGTAACGGTCTCCTGGTGCGCCATCCGAAGGAGGCGGCGTGCGACATCGACCGCAGCCACGAGCGAGCACCCCGCATGTCCCGACTTCCCGACGTCCTCGAGGCCGGGCTCTCCCCGGAGCAGCAGAAGGTCTACGACGCCATCATCTCCGGCCCGCGCCGCGTCGTGCGCGGACCGCTGCGCATCTGGCTCCACAGTGCGCCACTCGCCGAGCGCGCCCAGGAGCTCGGCGCCTTTTGCCGCTATCATTCGAGCCTGCCGCCGCGGCTCTCGGAGCTTGCGATCCTGGTCACCGGCGCCTTCTGGAGGGCCGGTTACGAGTGGATCGTCCACGCCCCCGACGCGCTGAAGGCTGGCGTCGACCCGGCCATTATCGAGGCGATTCGAAGGGATCAGAAGCCCGACTTCAAGGAGGCCGACGCCGCCGCCGTCTATCAGTTCGCGCGCGAGCTGCTCGAGACCCGGCAGGTGAGCGAGCCGACCTTCCGCAAGGCCGAAGCGGCGATCGGAGCACGCGGCGTCGTCGATCTCGTCGGCGTGCTCGGCTACTACGGCCTGATCTCGATGACCATCAAGGCCTTCGAGGTGCCGCCCGAAGGCGACGACCCGTTCGCCTGACGGTTGCGCCAACCACCGGCGTCGCGACGCTCCGACATCCCCGCCTGAGATGCTCTATCCATTGAGCCAGGAACGCGGGAACGATCTGCGTTCTTGAATAGTCGGTCCTTCGTATCGGCGCTGGTTGCCGCAACCATAGCAAGAGCACCGCTGCGGCTGCTCCTTGAACCGCGCCATGACCTTCGGGTCGGACCAGCACGCACAACCCAGGTCTTTGTAGTGCTGATTGCGATCCTCCTTCAACCGACGCCGCATATGGCGTTCGGCCTGGTGGCGGCGGAAATCTCGACTTCGCACGTGACCATCTCCATGGTCGAGGGCGCTGCCCGCATGGCTGTAGTCGGGACCGGCCCGCGCGCCCTGAATCGGCTCACTCGGTCATTTGGCTCAGATCCACGGTGCAGCGCCTCGGTCGGGACCGACCTACCGGAACATCCCGGCGCGTCCAGTCCCCCTCTTCCGGCCGTTCACCTTGACAGCCGTCGGCGCGGGCCGATAGTTGGCCTCTTCGGACGGGCGGTTAGCTCAGCGGGAGAGCACACGCTTCACACGCGTGGGGTCACTGGTTCAATCCCAGTACCGCCCACCACCTCCGGCCTTCTGGAGCCTCGATGGACGAAAGGGCGCCTCATAGGCGGAACCCGTCCTAATGCCGCCATTAACCACGAGTATTGTGCGCTGGTATCAGGCCCGACGACTTGGACGAATGCTTGGTAACCTTCACGGATTGCTCGGCTTTCTCTTCGATCTGCCTTGATATTGCGCCCTGCGATTACCATTTATGAACGCTGAGAGGGCAATAGTGCCTCTCGATCATCTGGCATTTGGGGGCGTGCCAAGCTCCGGGACGAGCCCGGAGCAGTTGGAGTATTGGCCCCGCATACGGCGTAGCAAGATGGACACCCGTCCCCAGACCACTCGGGACCCGTCGGAGGAGACCGACGACGAGGTCAAGACCGAGCCGAAGACCAGGAAATGCCTGCTCTGCCGCCAGCCGTTCCCGAGCGCCTGGGCGGGTGAGCGCGTCTGCCGCAAGTGCAAGTCGACCTCGGCCTGGCGTACCGGCTGAGCCTGACAACCATAACTTGCTTTCCCTGAAGCCGAGCCTCTGGTCGAGGTGGGGCTATCCGGGACCTTCACCCGGTGCGGCTGGATCGCCCACCATGAAGATCCCGGATAGCCGCTTGCCCTCGGGCTTGGCCCGAGGGCCGACGCGGCTTCCGGGAACGCAAGACGGTTAGACGGAGGTCAGCCCCGCGCCTCGGACTTCGCCTCGACTGAACCGGCTCCGCGCCCCGCGAGATAGACCGGCACGCCCAGCGCAAGAACGAAGAGGCCGAAGAGAGCCCCCCAACCCGTGTCACCCCACACGGTGTTGGCCCACAGCACGTTCTGGATGTAGCGCAGGCTGGAGTAGAGCATGTAGAGCGTGGCGGCGCACCACAGGATGGGGATGACGGGATAGAGCGGGACTTGGAACGGCCGGTCGCGCCCCGGGTCGCGACGTCGCAACACGAACACTGCGACACCGACGAGAACCATGAACAGCCAAAAAACCGGCGCCGTGTAGGCAACCATGTACTCGAACCCGTTTCGCGTCGTGGATCCGATCCCGATCAAGGCCAGAACGATGCTGCCCTGAAGCAGCACGGCGTTGACGGGCGTGCCGATCGTCTCGTCGCGGCGTCCGAGGCCCCGGAACAATGGAAAGCTGCGGCCGAGCGCCAGTGTGGTGCGTCCGCCGGTGAAGATCGAGGCGTTGATCGTGCTGAGCGCCATGGCGCAGACGATCAGTGCCGCGACGACGGCGCCGACCCCACCGAATCCCTGCCCGACGAGATCGGACACGGGTGTGAATGTCTTTCGCAGGCCGTTCAATCCGAACACGGACAGCAACGCCCAATTGACCAGCACATAGAGTACGGTGACGACGAGCACGCCCAACAGCAGCACAGGCGCGAGCGTCCTTCGCACATCCTTCATCTCGCCGGAGATATAGGAGAGCTCGTTCCACCCGCCGTAAGCCAGCATGATGAACACCATCGCCAGGCCGATTTCCTCCTTGCCCGTAGAGGTCACCGGGACGGCCGGGACACCGCTCGCGAGAATGAGGCCGAGAGTCGCTACGAACAGCAGTCCGAGCACCTCGAGCGTGGTGAGGAAGGCCTGCGTGTTCGCACTCTCACGCGTGCCGAACAACTGCAGACCCGTCAACGCAGCAACCGCGACCGCCCCATGAATCGCATCGCCCATGGGCCCAAGTGGAAGAACCACGGCAGCATACTTGCCGTACGCGAACGCGACCGCCGCGATCGCTCCGGTCTGGATCACGGTCATGCGGCCCCAGGCAAACAGAAAGCTGACAGGCTGGCCGTAGGCTCGCTTCAGGTAGTGGTACTCACCTCCGGAATCCGGGTAGGCGGTGGCAAGCTCGGCGTAGCACAGTGCGCCGATGAGGGCGATCAGACCGCCAGCCACCCACAGGCCGATGAACACGAGCGGGTCCGTGGTATTGAGAGCGACGAGGGTCGGCGCCGTGAAGATGAAGACGCCGATCACCATGCCGACCAGCATGGCGCTCGCCTGCACCACCGACAGCGTCGGCAGCCGTG
>JBIOVC010000194.1:0-4984 GCA_044867545.1 Hyphomicrobiaceae bacterium
ACAGCGTCAATGCGGCCGTTCTCGCTCCCGATGCCGGTCCGAGCAGTCCGGCCTTCGACGCCTTCATACGCGAGGTCGTCCGCGAGATGACCGTGAAGGCTGGGCAGAAATGCACAGCCATTCGCCGCGTCTTTGTACCCTCGCAGCATGCTGCCGCCGCAACCGAGGCGCTGGCGGAGAAGCTCAAGCGAATCGTCGTCGGCGATCCGCGCCGGGCCGAGGTCCGCATGGGACCGGTGGTGACGCGCACGCAGCAGGCGGCGGTCCGCAAGGGCATCGAGCAGCTGGCATCTGAGGGGCAGGTCGTTTGCGGGGGCGCCAATCCACCGGATCTTGAAGGCATCGATCCGGGCAAGTCCGCCTTCGTTGCACCGACGCTCCTGCGGGCGTCCGACCCCAATGCGGCCAAATTGGCTCACGAGGTCGAGGTGTTCGGCCCTGTGGCGACACTGATGTCCTTCGACGATGCGGATCAGGCGCTCGCACTGGTACGGCGCGGCGGCGGCTCGCTGGTTGCCTCGATCTTCGGCGCCGACCCGAGCTTCCTGGCCCACGCCGCACGAGAGCTAGGCTCGGGTCACGGGCGCATGCTCCTCGTCGATCCTTCGATCGCCGCCAGTCACACCGGCCACGGCATCGTCATGCCCCAATGCAATCACGGCGGACCTGGTCGCGCCGGCAGTGGCGAGGAGCTCGGCGGCTTGCACGGACTGCGCTTCTATCATCAGCGCGTCGCCATGCAGGGATCGACCGACCTGCTCCCTCTCTTGCAGCGGGAAGCAGCCTCGATTCACTGAGACGGCTCCGCGAAGCGAATTGGATGACATCAGGCCGGCTGACAGCGCGAGGTGAGCGGGAGCTACGCGCCCATGCCCATGCACGCATCGAGTGCGCCACGCTCGAACCGACAAGGGTTGCGATTTCCCAGACGGGAAGCTGCGCAACGAACAGGCATCTTCCCTCGCCGCTATGGGTGCGGCGCGGTCAAGATCGTCTGCTCGATGGCACGCACGGCGGCGATTGCGGTCGCGGCTTGCCTTGGTTGCGGCGCGTCTGCAACCGCAGATGCGCTTCGCATTGGCTTTGTAACCACACTGACAACGCCGGCAAGATCCGTCGGCGAGGACCTTCGTGACGGTTTCCTGCTGGGACTCGATCAGATTGGACGGAGGGTGGGAGACGTTGCCATCGAGGCGGTGATCGTGGACGATGCGTTCTCTCCCGATGTCGGCCTCGCTGCGACCAGGAAGCTGATAGAGGTGGACAGGATCGACATTCTGACCGGCCATGTCTGGTCGAATATTCTGATCCCGTCGAGTGAGTTTGCGCTTGCTGCGAACAAGATCGTGATCAGCGCAAACGCCGGCCCGTCCTTGCGCGCGGGCAAAGGATGCCATCCGAACTTTTTCAATGTGTCCTTCCAGAACGGCCAGTTGCCGGCTGCCATCGCAAAGTTCTTTTCGGAGCGCGGCGGCAC
Source organism: Hyphomicrobiaceae bacterium (assembly GCA_044867545.1). Taxonomy (GTDB): domain Bacteria; phylum Pseudomonadota; class Alphaproteobacteria; order Rhizobiales; family Hyphomicrobiaceae; genus DATLZB01. Next base: position 1,478 of record JBIOVC010000194.1, read on the forward strand.
CAAGGCCTACGTCATGGTGCCCGACTACGCGGCCGGCCTCGATATGGCGAACGGCTTCAAATCGGCGTTCGCAGGCGACGTTGTCGGCCTCTCGCTGACACGATGGAACCCGAAGCCGGACACCGACTTCGAGCCTATTTTCGCCAAGGCGCGTGCGGCGGGCGCCGACCTGATATTTGCCTTCTATCCGGGCCGTCCCGGCTTCGAGTTTCTCCGCCAGTACAAGACATCCGGCCTCGTCGGCAACATCGCGCTCGCAACCAGCTTCACGGTGGACGCCATCTCCCTGCGCAGCCTCGAGGAGAACAACGTGGGCGGCGTCTGGGGCATGCTTACGGCCGTCCATTGGGCGCCGAACCTCGCCTTCGATCAGAACAAGCGCTTTGTCGCAACCTTCCAGGAGCGGTTCGGCCGGGTCCCGACCTTCTACGCAGCCCAAAGCTACGACCTGGTCTTTCTCCTGAAGGCGGCCCTTGAACGGACCAAGGGAGCATTCCGCGACAACGGCGCGTTCCGCAATGCGCTGCGCGCGGTGCAATGGCCGTCGACGCGGGGGCCCATCAGGTTCGGCCGGAACCACTTCCTCAGACAGAACCTCTACCTCGCGACCTTCGTCGCCGAGGACAGCGGCTGGACTCTGCGCGCGTTGGATGTCATCGAGCGCGATGCAAGGGATGCCTACGCCAGCGAGTGTTCAATGCCGGAATGAGGGTGGGGCTCGCTGCAACCCTTGCAAGACATCGTCCCTGACCCGATGGACATCCTGCCCGCCTGCACCCATGCTCTTTGCTCAGACGCAGGGGCTAGCCTATGTAGGAGCGAGCCTCGCAGCTTGGTCTATCTGCCTTGGCCCACGCATCGGCGCACGCATCGGCCCACCCATCGGCCCACCCATCGGCATGAAGCACCAGACATTCCGCAGCCGGCAAGCCCGGCGCCAGCGTGTCAACGACCCGGAAGGGACTCGGCGCAACATCGTGGAGGTCGCGACGCAAGAGTTCGCCGATAAGGGATTGAGCGGTGCCCGCGTCGACGAGATTGCCGCGCGCACCAAGACCAGCAAGCGGATGATCTACTACTATTTCGGCGGCAAGGAGGGGCTCTACATCGCCGTTCTGGAGGAAACCTACCGGCGCATCCGCAACCTCGAGGCAACGCTGGATCTGGCGCAGAAGGCGCCCGAGGAAGCGCTGCGCGCTCTGGTGGCCTTCACCTTCGACTACTATGTCGCCCATCCCGAGCTCGTTCGTCTGGTGATGAACGAGAACATGCTCAACGGCATCTACCTGTCGCGCTCGAAGACGATCCAGCGTCTCAACGTGACGGTCATCGACGCGATGCGCGACATGCTCGCGCGCGGCCAGCGCGACGGCACCTTCCGGCGCGACCTCGATCCAGTCGAGCTGCACATGACGATCAGCGCGCTCGGCTTCTTCAACGTGGCCAACCGATCGACCTTCTCGACCATCTTCAAGCTGGACATGACATCGCCCAAGGCTCTGGCACAGCGGCGTGAGCAGGTCGTCGACACGGTGCTTCGCTACGCAAAGGCGTGATCGCCGCCCGCGTTCTGTTGCGCCCGCGTTCTGTTGCGCCCGCATTCTGTTGCGCCCGCGTTCTGTTGCGCCCGCATTCTGTTGCGAATGCCTGCGCTCGATCTCATTGCTCCTCGCGCTCGGGGCCAGAGGCAGCTGCCCCCGGCTCCCCCAGGGGCCGCTGCGAGACCCCGCGCTGCTCGCCGGGCGCGATGGCGCGGCGGGCGATGCGGTCCCACAAACCGAGCCGGTCCAGCTGGGCCTCGACGGCGTACTCGCTGCGGTTGTGGGCACGGGCAAGCTGGGCGATGCTGAGCCCGGCCCGGAAGCCGGCGGCCAGCTCGCCGGCCTCGCCGTCGTACCAGCGCGCACCCGAGCGGGCCGGAAAGCCACGCTCGGTGCGGGTGCGGGCCTTGCGGGCGCCCATGATCGCATCCAGCAGGCTCTCCCAGGCCACCATCGGCAAGGTGAGCGACGTTCCATGCGGGGAGGTGAGCTTGGCGTGCAGCCCGCCCTCCTCGACCTCGAACACGTACCGGCCGTCACCCTGCCGGAAGACGACCCGCTCCCACATCAGCGGCTCCGGCGCCTCGCCGTGCCGGTCGTAGCCCCGTCCAAAGTCCCGAGACATCGCAACGCCTCCACACTATGGGTGAGCGGAGTATTGCAGGCCGGATCCAATCAGTCAAGAACAAATAGAGAACATGAAGCAAGGATCGCAAGGGTGACCTTGACGCAACGTCCCGGCGCCGCCCACCCCCAGCCGCATTTCGGCGTCTAATGGGCGCGGGGGCAGGCGCCAAGACCCACGCCATGTCATGGACCGCCAACAGCCAAGGGAAGCCGCACGATGAGACCCACCGCCATCCTCCTGGCCGCCGCATTGGCGGCACCGCTCACAGCCGGCGCGCAGACCCTCGACCTGCCGGCGCGCAAGGCCGGTCTGTGGGAGATCGCCATGGCCACGGAGAAGCCCAAGGGGGTGCCGTCGTTCACGACCAAGGTGTGTCTCGATCCGGCCACCGACCGCGAGCTGATGGACTACGGCCTGAAGCTCGCCGGGGGCAAGTGCAAGAGCCTTACCTCCAGGCGCCAGGGCCAATCCTACGTGATCGACGCGGACTGCAGCATCGCCGGCGCCGCGAGCAGGACGAGGATCGTCATCGCCGGCGATTTCGGCTCGGCCTACACCCTGCGCGTAGAGGGCACGGTCGAGGGTCTTCCCGCCTCCGGCAAGGGGCCGCAATCGACACAGATGACGCAGACGGCCACCTGGAAGAGCGCCGAATGCCCCGGCATGAAGCCGGGCGACATGACCATGCCTGGGGGTCTCAAGGTCAACATCAGGCAGCTCAAGGCTTTGTCCGGCCTGATCAGATAGGCCGTGCGGATGCGCACCGCACCGCGCCACGGCCGCATCCCGCAAGGCAAACAACGGCCGAACGGATCGGCCCCCGTCTGACGAACGTCCCGACGCGATGGCGCATTGACGACCGGCGCGGCTTCGGAAATGCTAGCCGGCCGCCGCATTGCCGGCATGGATTGCCTGTTTAAGCATGGGGCCATCCCTGCTCGCAGGGCTGGCGTCGTTCTTTCACGCTTGTGGCTGTTCACAAGACGGTCATGTGCCCTGTCCTTATATGCGGCCCGTCGTAACTGGTGTGAGCGGGCTGTCGATTTCCGACCGATGGGCGGGAGTGGCATGCAGCGCGCGGCATCGAGGTGGGGAGGTCTCCGACCATGGACTCCAGCTATGTCAAGTGGGTGGGTATCACCCTGGCCGTTGGCATCGTGGGGCTGGCCTCCTACGGCGTGATGCGCGAGGCCCGGCTGATCGGACCGGGAAGGATCGTGGTGGCGACCGGGAGCCCGCAGTACTACGAGCTTGCGCAGACTTACCGGAGCGATCTGGAGCGCTACGGCGTCCAGTACGAGGTGATCGACTCCGAGACCAGTCCGGAGGGGAGGGCGA
>JBIOVC010000195.1:0-6517 GCA_044867545.1 Hyphomicrobiaceae bacterium
CGCTCGCCGGCAATGCGCGGCGGGCGGGAGAGCTCGCGGCGCGGTACGGCGGCGAGGAGTTCGCAGTTCTGCTGCCGCTGTCGGACACGGAGGAGGCGTTTCGGCTGGCTGAGCGAATCTGCAGCGAGGTGCGTGCGCTCGAGATCCCCCACGAGGCCTCGCGTGCCGCCAACTACGTCACCGTCAGCATCGGGGTGGCAAGTGCCGCGAGCGTGCTCGGCGCGGAGCTCGGCGAGGTCGGCCGTGAAGCACGCGAAGGCGGTGCGACGCGGACCCCGACGGCGCTCGTCGAGCTGGCAGACAAAGCGCTCTACGCGGCCAAGGCCGCCGGTCGCGACCGTGCCTGCCTGGTAGGCCCGGACGGAAAGATCGTGCCGCGTCTGCGGTTGCTCAACGGGTCGTCCGAGCGGCGACGGACGGCCTGACCGGGCGCTGCGATCCTCAGTGCGGCCCGCGGCCCTGCTCTTGGAACTGAGCGATATTGAGGGGACGGGCCTTGCCCAGCCAGATGGCGTGGTCGGTGTGATCTTTCAGGCTGTCGCCGCTGCTTGGATGACAGAGGATCGTCAGCCCGTTGCGGTTCATCGCCAGCCAGATCAGGACCTCGCCGAGCTTCTCCCTCGGGATGGTGAGCTGGCAGCTCCAATCGGGATGAGGGCCGACAGGGCGCTCGTGGACGCGGCCCATCGGCACGCCGAAGCGGTCACGGCAGTCGCTGCACAGCTTGCGGGCCTCTTCGATCGTGCTCGCGTCGAAATAGACGTGGGCGTGCAGGGTCTCGATCTCGCTCATGGCCTTCACTCCCGGATCAGGCGCACCTTCGCTGCGGCCTGCCGGCGGCCGGGCTCAGAACGGGTAGCCGAAGATATAGTCGAGCAGCCCGAACGGCCGGTCGGCACTGTCGCGGCTGTGTGCCTCCCAGAAATCGACGGTCTCGACGCGCAGCGTCTCAGTGCAGCTCATCTGGCAGTAGATCCAGGTGCCGCCCGGAAGCTGGACCTGGTAGCCCAGAGGCGTATTGCGGACGGCGCCAGTCACGGTCTTGTTGCCGTAGGCGCTCTTGGCGACGACGTAGGCCGGGGCGGGTCCCTTCGAACGCCGGTCGGTGGCGTCGGCGGCCGTGGCGCCGGCAAGCGCGATGGCGGCAGCCGCGGCCATGACGCGCACGCGTTCAAGCGTTCTGCGGTCCATCGTGTGGTCCCTCGCGGTCGATAGCTCCTGGCGCAAGATATGAGGCCTTGGTCTCGTTCGCGCAATCGATCAAATGGGCTGCGCCGGCCTATTCGCGCGGCCGGTGTCTCTCTGCTACAGAATCGGGTGCGGCGACGACCTCCGCCAACGACCGTGCTTAGGGAGAGCATCATGCCAGCACCAAAGACCGCACTCGTCACGGGAGCCGGCAGCGGCATCGGCCGCGCCTCAGCGCTCGCTCTGCACGCCGCAGGCTACAACGTGGTGCTGGCCGGGCGGCGTGCGGAGGAGCTCGACAAGACGGTGGCAATGGCGAAGCCCGGGGCAGGGCGAATGCTCGCCGTGCCAACGGATGTCTCCGATCGTGCGCAAGTGGTCGCCCTGTTCGCCAAGGCCAAGGAGACGTTCGGGCGGCTCGACGTGCTGTTCAACAACGCCGGCACCGGCGCGCCGCAGATCCCGATGGAGGAGATCTCGCTCGAGGTCTGGCAGCAGGTGGTCGACGTCAACCTGACCGGGTGCTTCCTCTGCGCGCAGGAGGCAATCCGACTGATGAAGAGCCAGACGCCGAAGGGCGGGCGTATCATCAACAACGGCTCGATCTCGGCGTATTCACCACGGCCGCACTCGGCACCCTACACCGCGACGAAGCATGCGGTGCTGGGGCTCACCAAGGCGATCTCGCTCGATGGCCGCGCGCACGACATCGCCTGCTGCCAGATCGATATCGGGAACGCGGATACCTCGATGGGCGGGCGCATGAAGCAGGGCGTGCTGCAGGCCGACGGCGAGATACGGCCCGAGCCGGTGGTCGACGTTGCGCAAGTCGCGAGCGCCGTCGCCTACATGGCGAGCCTGCCGCTCGAGGCGAACGTGCAGTACATGACGATCATGGCGACGAAGATGCCGTTCGTCGGCCGCGGGTGACCGTATGCGGATGCCGTGTCAACTGCGCGACAGCGAGATCGTCACGCTGTCGAAACCGGCGCCGTCGGTGGTGATCGACACCTTCTGCTGCTGTGCGCCGTAGGCGACCGACATGGTCGCCGACACGCCGCCGGTGATCGACAAGTTGATGTTGCCGCTCGTCGCCCGGCCGCTCACGGAGCCCGCCGCGTTGAACGAGCGCTCCTCCCAGGTTCCGCTGATGCGGCCGGACTCGGAGCGAAGTTGCGAGCGCAACTCGATCTTGTAGCTCGTCGAGGCGCACAGGATCGCGAGCCCCAGTGCGGAGCCGCCGTCCTTGAGATTGTAGTAGGCACGGCATCTGAGCCGCTCGGTGTTGCCGCCCGACAGGCTGATCTGGCCGCCGCCGAACCAGGTGCCGGCCAAGCTGGTGAACGGGCCATCGGCCTGCACCGCGGCGTTTCCGGAGATGCCGAAGACCATCGTCAGGGCAAGGAAGGCGGCCAGTCGGGTGGTGTAGCGGGCTGGCGATCTCAAGGTCAGGGTCGACATGCTGATTTCGTCTTCTTGCTCAGGGATTCTACTCGTGACGGCGCAAAATCCTTCGGCATCAGGCGACGTTGCGCTCCTGCTGCTCGCTCGGGTCGCGTTGGTACCCAGATTCTTCTGACGCCCATATACTGCAGTTTGCGTAAGGAAGCGTGGCATCAGACCAACAACTCTCGATCAAATCGCGGGCTCGACCTGCTCGTTTTCTACGGGCTGAGCATTTCGGCCGGCAGCGCAGCCCGGTTAGCCATACGGGATGTCCTCCTGCGGCGCCTAGCCCAACCATGTTAAGCGATCGTCAGCGGAGAGCACGCTATAAGTCCGGCAAGATCAACAATTTTGCGAGCGCGCACATGCGTGTTGCTGCAATCCTCGCAGCGGTGACCTTTGCATCAGCAAGCCTCGCCGCCGCTTCTCCGGCCTCCGATACGGGCAGCGGTCCCGCGGTCGAAGCCGCTGCGCCCGTCACGAACGCGCCGGCGCCGCCGGCCGATGCGGCAGGTGGCGATGCTGCCGGCCCGGCTCCGGGCGGGACACCTGCCGCGGTGGACGAGGCTCCGAGCCAGCCCGCTCCGGTGGTCCCGACGCTCTTCGTCGACCTCAATCTTACGACCCAGACGATGACCGTCAGCGCAGGCGGCCGCCAGCTCCATCGCTGGCGCATATCCTCGGGGCGCGAGGGTCACCGCACCCCGGTCGGCTCGTTCCGCGCGCAGTGGATGTCGCGGATGTGGTACTCGCGCCAGTACGACATGGCGCCAATGCCGCATTCGGTGTTCTTCAAAAACGGCTCGGCAATCCACGGCACGGCGGCAGTCTCGGATCTCGGCTTGCCCGCCTCGCACGGCTGCGTACGGCTTGCGCCCGGCAATGCTGCGACCTTCTTCGGGCTCGTCAGCAGGCACGGTCTCGCCCAGACCAGCATTACCGTACACGGCCGACCGCCGGCGCTGCCGGCCTACGTCGCGGCGCGGCTCAGGGCCGAAGACGCTGGACGTGGGCGGAGTTACAGCGGGTACGACATCGGCTTCGGCTTTCCACTGTTTTGGGGGTCGCAGACCGCCGGGACGGGATATCGTCAGAATTCCTACCGGTCGGAACAGGTTCCCTCACGCCGCCGCTGAGGGCTGCTTGCAGTTATGCCGGCGCGCTCTCGACGGCGTGATGCCAGCTCTGCTCCTTGGCGGTAGCCAGCGGCTCGGCCGCCTGTTAAAGCGTCTTGGTTTCGCCAAATCCGTGGCCTTCTGTAGGGCGAACAGAGGTTTCGCCTCGTGCGTCCTCTTGCGGCAGCTCCAAAAGATCGAGGCCCTCATCGATGCCGAAGCGGAAGCCTGACGCCGACACTCCGAGGTCCACGCCCGGAGCAGTGACGAGGCGCGGCGTTGTGATCGGCGGGGGTGTCCTTGCCGCGGGCCTCGGTGCCGGGCGGGCCATGGCTCAGGTATCGGTTGAACGCTGGTGGCCGTTCGGTCAGGCGAACTACGAGCAGCCGCCCCGGCCGAAGGCCCCGCCGCTCGACGATCTGAGGGCCGATCCCATCCCCTGGCGCAGCGACGAGATGCTGGCCATGATGGAGGCGGCGATCGAGCGCTACAAGCTAGTGGTGGAGCGGGGCGGGTGGCCGCAGATCGCGTCCGGGCCGATGCTTCGGCTCGACGACGACGGCGAGCGCGTCCAGCAGCTCAAGCGCCGGCTGGCGGCAGGCGGAGACTTGCAGGGGACACCCTCCGGCAGGTCCGTGTTCGACGACCGGGTCGAAGCGGCGGTGCGCAATTTCCAGGACCGCACGGGCTTGAGGGTGACGGGCCGCGTCGATCGGCCGACGCTTGCCCAGCTCAACGGCTCGGCGGCGGCGCGTCTCGATCAGCTCAACCTCAACTACCGCCGAATCCGCGAGCTGATGCAGGGCCGGATCGAGGACCGCTATATCCTCGTCAATGTGCCGGCCTACCAGCTCGAGGCGGTGGAAGGCTTCGAGGTGCGGCGCCGTCACCGGGTGATCGTCGGCAAGCCGGAGCGGCAGACGCCTACCGTGCGCGCCACCATCAAGGCGCTCAACTTCTTTCCCTATTGGCGTGTGCCGGAGAGCGTGGCGACGCTCGACCTGATCCCGCGCCTCGCCAAGGAGCCGGGCTATCTGCAGCAGGAGCAGATCCGCGTGCTCACCGGCTCCTACAACGGGCCGGAGATCAACCCCACCAGCATCGACTGGCGCCAGGTGGAGGCGACCAAGATCCGCTTCCGCCAGGATCCCGGCCCGCAGAACGCGCTGGGTCTCGTGCGCATCGACATGCCGAACGTGCACGGCGTCTACATGCACGACACGCCGATGAAACCGCTGTTCGGTCAGCGGGCGCGGGCGTTCAGCGCGGGCTGCGTGCGGGTGCAGGACGTGTTCGATCTGGTCGAGTGGATCGGGCGATACGAGCCCGGCTGGGACCGGCCGGGACGGGCGCAGGAGATCGTCAACGGCGGCCAGCCGGTCGACGTGACGCTGACGCGGCCGCTGCCGGTCTATTTCACATACCTTACGGCGTGGGCTGAAGGAGACGGGGTGGCGGTGTTCCGGCCGGACGCCTATGGCCGCGACGGTTCGCGCGAGCTCGTCGGCGAGCGCGATCCCGATGCGCCCCCACCACCGCAGTCGCTGGCGCCGTAAGCGTCCCGCCGGCCACACCAAAGTCTAACGCATTGCGCTTCCCCAGCCGCTTGACCTGGCGGGCGACGGCGCAGATTGTGCCCGCCCCATGGACGGATCTGCACAAACTTTCGGCAGCAGCGGCACGGGCGAGGTGGAGTCCACCTACGCCTGGTGGCGGCTCGTGGCCTCGCTGCTGCTCGGTACGTTCGGCAGTGTCGGCATGTGGGCGGTCGTGGTGACGCTGCCCGCCGTGCAGGCGGAGTTCGGCGTGGCACGCGCGGATGCTTCGCTGCCCTATACGCTGGCGATGGTCGGCTTCGGCGCCGGGGGAGTGCTGGCCGGCCGCCTCGTCGACCGCTTCGGCATCGTGCTGCCGGTGATCGGCGGCGCGCTGCTGCTCGGCCTCGCGTTCGTCGCCTCCGGCTACGCGCCGAGCCTGGTGACGTTCGCCATCGCCAACCTGCTGATTGGGGCGGGCAGCTCGGCCACCTTCGCGCCGCTGCTCGCCGACATCTCGCACTGGTTCACGCGGAATCTCGGCATCGCGGTTGCGGTCACTGCCGCCGGCAACTACCTCGGCGGAATGGTTTGGCCGCTCGTCGTGCAGCGGCTGATCGAGGCGCACGGGTGGCGCGCCGGCCAAATCATCGTCGGCATCGTCTGCATCGCGGCGATGCTACCGCTGGTGCTGGTGCTCCGTCGGCGGCTCGCCGCGCGGCAGGCGGCGGACCAGGCCTTTGCCGCCAGCAGCGCCAACGCCTCGCTCGGGCTCAAGCCCAACACGCTGTTCCTGCTGCTCTGCCTGGCGGGTGTCGGCTGCTGTGTCGCGATGTCGATGCCGCAAGTGCACATCGTCGCCTATTGCGGAGACCTCGGCTATGGCGTCGCGCGCGGCGCCGAGATGCTCTCGCTGATGCTCGGCTTCGGCATCGTCAGTCGGATCGCCTCGGGCTTCGTCGCCGACCGCATCGGCGGGCTCGCGACGCTGCTGATCGGCTCGGTGCTGCAGGGGCTCGCGCTGCTGCTCTACCTGCTGTTCGACGGTCTGACCCCGCTCTACGTGATCTCGGCGGTGTTCGGCCTGTTCCAGGGCGGCATCGTGCCGATGTATGCGGTGATCGTGCGCGAGTACTTCCCGCCGAAGCAGGCCGGCACGCTGCTCGGGTTCGTGATCATGTCGACGATCGTCGGCATGGCGCTCGGCGGCTGGATGTCGGGCGCGATCTTCGA
>JBIOVC010000196.1:0-2912 GCA_044867545.1 Hyphomicrobiaceae bacterium
GGCAGCGCTTTGCCGTTACTCACCCGAGGTGGGAGCCGTATGCGGGAAATCCGCACGTACGGTTCTGTGCGGGGGGCGCCCAGCAATGAGCGTCCCTACCGCGACCGCGCTCTTGCGCGCCGTGCCCACGCGTCTTCGACCGCTCATCCTATCCGTCGACGCGTGGGCATGGCGCGCCACGCAACATCTTCGCACAAGGCGCTGCCACGGGGTGCGCGCCTTTGCCCACCCTACAGAGCGCGCCGGACGAATTTCAAACCTCGTTCGGCGGTGCGCTGCCGAACACGGCCTCGAACTTCTTCTCCACCCCGAGCCATTTATCGGCGTCGTCCGGCGGCGTGCCCTTGGTCGTGATGTTCGGCCACTGCCGCGATTTCTCCCGGTTGAACTCGATCCAGGCCGTGGCGCCCGGCTCGGTGTCGGGCTTGATCGCCTCGGCCGGACATTCCGGCTCACAGACGCCGCAGTCGATGCAGGCGTCGGGGTCGATCGCCAGCATGGTCTCGCCCTCGAAGAAGCAATCGACCGGACAGACTTCGACGCAGTCCATGTACTTGCAGCGGATGCAGGCCTCGGTCACGACGTAGGTCATGGGCGTAGTCCGGTTCGTTGGCGTCAGGTCTTAAAGAACGTCGGCGAGGCTCTGGCCGTGCAGGTCGATGCTGAGCCCCTGCAACGCGAGGTCGCTGATCTCGCCGCCCATCGCCTTGAGGCTCTCCTCGCGAATGAGCGACATCAGCCCGCGCCGTAAACCTAAGAATTCCGACGACATCATCATGGCCTGCTGGCGTGGGCGTTCGAGCGGCACCATGATCTCGGCCTTGATGGTGCCGGGTCGCGCGGTCATGCAGTAGACGCGATCGGAGAGAAAGATCGCCTCGTCGATATCATGGGTCACGAACAGCACCGAGATCTTCAGGCGCTGCCACATATTGGTGAGGATCTGCTGCATGATGACGCGCGTCTGCGCGTCGAGCGAGCCGAACGGTTCATCGAGCAGCAGGACCTTGGGACCTGTGGCCAGCGCCCGCACGATGCCGACGCGCTGCTTCATGCCGCCGGAGAGCCGGTCCGGATAATGGTTCTCGAATTGCAGCAGGCCGGCCAAGCCGAGCAGGGTGCGGGCCGCGACCTCGCGCCTGTGCTTGGTTTTGCCCCTCATCTTGAGGCCGAACTCGACATTGCCGCGGACCGTCTTCCACGGAAACAGCGAGTACTGCTGAAACACCATGCCGCGATCGGCGCTGGGGCCGTCGACGTCCTCGCCATCGACGGTGATGGTTCCGCCGGTCGGCTTCAGGAAGCCCGCGACCGCGTTGAGCAGGGTCGACTTGCCGCAACCCGACGGTCCGATGATCGAAACGAACTCGCCGGGATTGACATGGAGCGACACGTCCTTGACCGCCTCGACCTCGCTGTGAAGCGTATCGTAGGACAGCCGGAAATCCTCGACCTTCACGTGCCCCTTGGGATCGCCGCTCATCGTGCAATCCTTGTCGTGATCCTTGTCGTGATCCTTGTGGCGATCCCTGTCGTGATCCTTGGCGCAATCTTTCGTTTCATGTCCGCGCCCACGGCATCAGCACATGGCCCAGCCCGCGAATCGCCGCGCTCGAGGCGAGCCCCAGCACGCCAATGCAGATCATGCCGAGCACGATGTCGGAATACTGGACCAGCGAGTAGGCTTCCCAGGTGAAGTAGCCGATGCCGAATTGGCCCGAGATCATCTCGGCCGCGATCAGCGACACCCAGGCGACGCCCATGCCGACGGTCAGGCCGGTGAAGATGTGCGGCAGCGCCGCCGGAAAGTAGACCTCGCGGAAGATCACGGTTTCGCGCGCGCCGAGGCACTGCGCCGCGCGCACGAGCACCTGGTCGACCATGGCCATGCCGTGCAGCGTGTTGATGAGGATCGGGAAGAACGAACCGAGGAAGGTGATGAAGACGATGCTTTCCTCGTTCGACGGCCACAGCATGATCGACATCGGCACCCAGGCGATAGCGGGAATCGGCCGAAACACCTCGGCTACCGGAAACACGAGCTCGCGAATGATCCGGAAGCGGCCCATCACCAGGCCGAGCGGGATGGCGATGACGCTGGCGAGAATGAAGCCGATCAGGATGCGGCGGCAGCTCAATGCCAGGTGGGCGAAGAATTTCGGGTCGTGGAACGCCCGCGCGGCACGCTCGAGCACCTGCTCCGGCGACGGCACGTTGAGAAACCGCACGTAGATATTCACGCGGTACTTGGTCAGCAGGTGCCAGGCGAGGAGGAAGAGCGCGAGCGCCAGGGCGCCGAACAGGACGGCGCGCAGCCTTCCGCGGTTGAGCGCAAACCAGCGCCGGCCAAGTCTGGTGAAGCTGGTGGCGTTACTCTCCGGTGCCGCCGCCGGGCTCGCGATCCCGACGGCGGCATCCGCGTTGATCTCGGTCGGCTCTGCCTCGCCGGCCTTGAGAGCGACACGCTCCACGCTCAGCCTCCACTCGTCGCCGACTTCAGCGCGTCGGTGAAGTTGACGACTTTGCCGCCGGTCTTGGCGGCATGCGCCTCGGCGTCCTTCTTGAGCAGGAACGGTGTGATATCGCTCTTGGCGGCGCCGACGGTGAAGAAGGCCTGGTCGGCGAACAGCTTGGTGCCGCGCGCGGTATCATAGATGTACGCCATGTTGATCTTCTTGCCCTTGGCCTTGAGATCGGCATAGGCGCCGAGCGTGCAGGCCGTGCTGCTGAACGGCTGGATCGGCTCGCCGTCGACCCAGATCTCGCCGGCCTTGCGCGCCTCGGCGATCGGCTTGTTGCAGAACTTGTCCTCGCCCTTGACCTCATAATTGTCGAAGCTGGCGCGCTGCTTGTCGTAGTCGAGGCCGAGCTCGGCATAGGCCTTGCGCACGTAGCTGTCGTTCACCCATTTC
>JBIOVC010000197.1:0-8223 GCA_044867545.1 Hyphomicrobiaceae bacterium
GCAGGCGAGCCTGGCTCTCTTCGGCCGCCACCGCCTCGATCTCCGCGTGAAGCTCGGCGACGCGCGGTTCGTTCTCACCGCCGAGCGGCGCCTTGCGGATGCGGGCCCATAACGGGCCGGATTGGGAAGCGACCGCCATAGGACCTCCCGATGGCCATGCCTAGCGTGCGCGCTGCGCCAGCACGAGCACGACCTTAAGGCCCGGAGCGTTGTCTTCCAACGACAGGCGTCCGCCTGCAAGCCGCGCGACGGCAGCAACGAGGCTCAGGCCGAGGCCCGTGCCGGGGCGGGTCCGGCTCGCCTCCAGACGCACGAACCGCTTCAGCGCACGGTCGCGATCGGCGGTGGCGATGCCGGGGCCATGATCGGCGACTATGATCGCCGCCCCTTCGGGCTGCTGCTCGACCCGCACCTCGATGTCGGCCGATCCCGTCCTCCGGGTCGGCGGGTTCGCGTATTTGACGGCATTGTCGATCAGGTTGGCGACGGCCTGCCCGATGAGCTGCCGGTTGGCGTGCACCTCGAGGCCGTCCTCCGCCTCGCAGGCGAGCGTGAGACCCGCCTCCTCGGCGACCGGCGCATAAAGCTCGGCGACATCGCGCACGAGCGCGCCCAGATCGAAGGTCTCCGCGCCGTCATCGGACGAGACGGCCTCCAGCCGCGCGATCTGCAGGAGCGCGTTGAAGGTCTTGATCAGCTCGTCCGCCTCCTCGATCACGCGCTCAAGCCCTTCGCGGTGGGCGGCATCGGAGGGATCGCGCAGCGCGGCTTCGGCCCGATGGCGCAGGCGGTTGAGCGGTGTCTTCAGGTCGTGGGCGATGTTGTCGGAGACCTCGCGCAGGCCCGCCATCAACTGCTCGATACGGTCGAGCATGGCGTTGAGGCTCTTCGCCAGATGGTCGAGCTCGTCGCCGGTCCCTGCCGGCGGCACGCGACGGGAGAAGTCGCCCGCCATGATGGTCTCGCTCGTCTCGGTGATCGCCTCGACACGGCGAAGCACGAGGCGGCTCGCGAGCAGGCCGACGGCGAGGCCCGCCAACGCGAGCAGCCCGAAGCCGCCGAGGAAGAGCCACTTGACGCGATCCGCGAGACGCTGCTGCGCCTCGACGTTGCGGGCGATGAGCAGCCGCATGCCGCCCGGCAGATCGACGGCCATGCCGGCGCCGAGCCGCTCGGCCTGCTCGCTCGCGGTCTGATAGCGGAAGGTGCCGCCAGCTGCGTCGGCTGGCACCTCCGGCGGCCAGCGGTCGAGGTTGCCTGCTACCTTCGCCCCGCCCTGGTCGAGCAGCAGATAGATCCTGCCGGGCCTTGTCGAGCGCTCCGCAATCGCCCGCGCCACGGCGCGCTCGCCTCCGGCCTTGGCGATCGACGTGATGCCCTCCGCCTCGACCGTCATCGTCTCGACGAGCTGGCGGGTCAGCAGATCGTTGGTGAGCCAATAGAGCGCGCCGAAGATGACAGCGCCGCCGAGGGCGACCACGGCGATGTAGACCGACACCAGCCGGAAGCCGCTGGTACCGGCTGCGGCGAGGACCGCACGCATGAAGCGGCTCGCCGTGCCGGCGGGCTCCGGGGTCGCAGTGGCCGTCCCCGGCCGCTCCGCGGTGTCGAGCACAGCAGGCCACATCGCCGTCTCTCGGCGTGTCTCGTTCATCAATCGGCGTCGCTGCTGATCATGTAGCCGGCGCCGCGCACGGTATGCAGCAGCGGCTTGTCGAAGCTCTTGTCGATCTTGGCGCGCAGGCGGGAGATGTGCACGTCGATGACGTTGGTCTGCGGATCGAAATGATAGTCCCAGACCTGCTCGAGCAGCATCGTGCGGGTGACGATCTGGCCGGCGTTCTTCATGAGATACTCGAGCAGGCGGTACTCGCGCGGCTGCAGCGGGATCGTCTCGCCGGCACGGGTCACCCGGCGAGAGAGACGGTCGAGCACAAGGTCGCCGACGACATAACGCGCGTGGCTCTCCTGCGGGTCGGCGCGCCGCGTCAGCGCCTCGATGCGCGCGAGCAGCTCGGAGAAGGCATAGGGCTTGGTCAGATAGTCGTCGCTTCCGGCTTTGAGCCCCTTGACCCGATCATCGACGTCGCCCAGCGCGGAGAGGATCAGAACCGGCGTCTTCACGCCCTCACTGCGCAGCGTGCGCACGATCGAGAGGCCGTCGCGCCGCGGCAGCATGCGGTCGACGATCAGCACGTCGTAGCCGCCGTCGCGGGCTAGACCTAAGCCCTCCTCGCCGTCGGCGGCCACGTCCGCGCTGTGCCCGCTCTCGGCCAGCGCCTTCTGGAGGTAGCGCGCCATCTCGCGGTCGTCTTCGATCACCAGGACCCGCATCGCTCGCCACACGAATCAGCCGGGACAGCCTGTTTCTCAGCCAGCAAACGATAATGCAAGGCGGTCTGTCCAGACGCTGGAAGACCGCCTTGCCTTGCTTAACCTGTGGCCAGACCGGGCTTCGAGATCAGCCCTTCTTGATCTGGACTGCCACCAGCCGCTGCTGGTTCTGCGAACGTACGCTGAGCAGTACCGAGGGACGGCCCATGTCGCGTGCCCGCTTCACCGCCGCCTCGACATCCTCGGGCGAGGACACGGGCTGCTGGTTGACCTGGGTCACCACGTCACCGGCGGAGAGCCCCTTCTCGGCCGCGTCACTGTTCGGCTCGACCTCCGAGATCTGGACTCCATCGCGGGACGTCTTGGCGCCCCTGACCGATTCGAAGGCCAGCCCGAGCGAGGAGAACGACGTCGGTGCTGTCGACGACTGGCCTTCCTCGAGCTTGGCGATCTCCTCGCGCGAGGTCGGGAACGTGCCGAGCTTCACCTTGACGATCTCTTCCTTGTTGCCGCGCCAGACCTTGACGTCGACGGTGGTGTTGGGCGCGTAGTCGCCGATCTTCTGCGCAAGCTCGCGGCTGTCGTTGATGGCGACGTTGTTGACCGCCAGCACTGCGTCCTGCGACTTCAGGCCTGCAGCAGCACCCGGACCATTGGGGACCACCTCCTTGACCAGCGCGCCCTTGGCAGCCGCGAGGCCGAGGCTCGCCGCAGTGTCCTCGTCGATGTTCTGGATCTGGACGCCCAGCCAGCCGCGCGTGACCGTGCCCGACTTCCTGAGCTGCGCCACGACCTTGGTCGCGGTCGCCGCGGGGATCGCGAAGGCGATGCCGACGTTGCCGCCCGACGGGCTGAAGATCGCAGTGTTGACGCCGATCACCTCGCCGTCGAGGTTGAAGGTCGGGCCGCCCGAGTTGCCGCGGTTCACGGCCGCGTCGATCTGCATGTAGTCGTAAGGGCCGTCGCCGATGTTGCCGCGGGCGAGCGCCGAGACGATGCCGGCCGTCACCGTGCCGCCGAGGCCGAAGGGATTGCCGACGGCGATCACCCAGTCGCCTACCCGGGTCGGCTTGTCGGAGAACTTGACGAACGGGAACTTGCGGTTCGCCTCGATCTTCAGGACGGCGACGTCGGAGCGCGGGTCGGTGCCGATCAGGCGCGCCTCGTACTTGTTGTGCTCATCGAAGCTCACCGTGATCTTGGCGGCGTTGTCGATGACGTGGTTGTTGGTGACCACGTAGCCGTCCTCCGAGATCACGAAGCCCGAGCCCTGCGACTGGGTCGGGCGCTGACGCGGCATGTTCGGCATACCGCGCGGCAGATTCTTGAAGTACTCGTAAAACTCATCGGGAAGGCCGGGGAACAGGTCCTCCGGGCGCTGCTGCTGGTTGCGGCCGCCCTTGCGGTCGTCGTCCTTGGAGGCAACGCGCGGGTTCGAGCCCGAGATGGAGATGCTGACCACCGCCGGCTTCACCCGGTCGACGATGTCGGCAAACGAGATCGGGGCCGGGCCGAACGGCGTCTGCACCGTCTGAGCCTGGGCCCTGACCGGCACCAGCACCGGCTCGACGGGGAGAGCGGAGACCGCGAGCAGCGCCAGTGCGCCCGCGCCGAAGGCGGCACCGGCGATCCGCGCCTTGCGCGTCCGCCACGCCTTGGACGGGATTTCAAGCTGAGGATGTTGCATACCGATTCCCTTTCGTCGCTTTGCTGCGTCCGGTAAACCCTAGAGCATCAGATAGGGAGGGCTTGGTTACGCCGCTGTTTCGGCCATGTTACCGTTTTTTAATGGGGACGGTGGTTCTGGTCTGCCAGATGGGAAATCGCGCGAAACCGGTCTCACTCAGCTCACGGGTCGGGCGCCCGCACGCCGGGCGCCGCACGCCGATCTTATGGCTGGTGGGAGCCCTCGCCTCGGCTTTGGCAATGCAGGCCGCGGCCGGCCCGGTGCCACGGTCGGGCCCGGCTCCCGGGGGCAATCCGGTCGAAAAGGTCGCAGTGTTCGGGCCGGACGACCGCGTGCGCCTGCCGGACGACTACCGTGATCTCAAGAAGTCGATCGGCGTGCTTTACAACAACCGCGCACGCACGATGTGCACGGCCTTCTGCGTCGCCGACGACATCGTGGCGACGGCCGCGCACTGCGTCTTCCGGACGGCCGGCGAGCGGGCGCCCAACACCGACGGGTTCATATTCATGCGGCCGGGCGGAGGCCGTGCCGACAAATCGGCGATCGCGGGCGCCGGCCGCAAGTCATCGGCGCAGCATGTGCTCGCCGGCACCGCCGAGCTCAGCGTCCGGCCGCCGATCGATGCGGCGAGAGACTGGGCGCTGGTGAAGCTCGGGCGGCCCGCCTGCCGGGGCCGCGCGCTGCCGGTGAGAGCGCTGCCGAGCGAGGCGATCACCCGGGAGGCTCGCGCCAACCGGCTGTTCCAGGTCGGCTTCCACCGCGACTTCCTGGCCTGGCAACCGGTCTACTCGAAGCCCTGTGAGGCCGGCCGCAGCTTGGGCGGCTCGGACTGGAAGAGCGTAGAGCGCGACTTCGCAGAGCCCGGGCACCTCATCCTGCACACCTGCGACACGGGCGGGGCGTCGTCCGGATCGCCGCTGATGATCGACACGCCGAGTGGCCCGGAGGTCGTCGGGATCAACGTCGGCACCTACATGCAAGCGCGCGTGATGATCGAGGACGGCGAGGTCGTGCACCGCGCCAAGGCCGATGCGGTCGCCAACACGGCGGTCGGCGCGGAGGCGTTCGCCGCCAGGCTCGAAGCGTTCCGGCAGGCGGCAATCCTACAGTCGGGCGCGAACATGCGCGCGCTGCAGGTGGAACTCAAGTCGCGGGGGCTCTACCGCGGCCCGCTCGATGGGATGCATGGCCTGCTGGTGCGCAAGGCGATCCTCGACTACGAGCGCAGCCTCGGCCTCATCGAGACCGGAGTGCCGACGGCGGCGCTGCTGCGTCGGCTCGAGGAGGAGAACGGAGCGCGGCGCAACAATTCGCGCGTGTAGGTCGCCGACCTACAATCCGGCTTCCTGCTCGGCCTTCAGCTTCTCATCCTTGGCATCGGCGCGCTGCACCGCCGGCCGCCCGGCGATCCGGGCCGCATAGGCGGCGAACTCCGGCCGCGTCGGGATCAGGTTGAAGGCCGTGCCCCAGCGAATGTTGGCACCAATCACGACGTCGGCGGCAGTGAACTGCTCGCCCATCAGCCACGGCCCTTTGGCGACCGCGTCGGCCACCACGTTCATGGTGGTGTCGAAGTCCCCATAGCCGAGCGTGGAGCGGCGTACCTCCTCCTTGCGGGGGAAGGCACGGTCGGTGACCGCCGGCTCGATGCAGCTCGGGCCGAAGAACAGCCATTTGAGGTAGACGCCGCGGCGCGGGTCGCCGATCGGGACGTTGAGCCTGGCGCGGGGGAACTCGTCGGCGAGATAGGTGCAGATGGCGGCGGCCTCGGTAATGATGGCATCGCCGTGCTTGAGCGTCGGCAGCTTGCCCATCGGATTGATGGCGAGAAACGCCGGCTGCCGGTTCTCGCCCTTCTTGAAGCTCACGAGCTCTATGTCGTAGGGCTCGCCGAGCTCCTCCAACATCCACAGCGCGATCGAAGAGCGCGACGGTGCGGCGTGATAGAGGGTGAGCTTCGCCATGGCTTACTCCTTTGCCGATCAGCGTGCCCCCGCAGCCGGTCCCCTGTCCTGGCGCACCAATGGGCGCATTTAAGAAAAGAGGCAAGAACCGGGTTGCCTCGCCGACCGCGCCGGCTTAGGGCATCGCGGCCGCATCCGCCAATCCGCACCACCCTTGTGTCAACTCACCGGAGCCCTCATGACCTCGACAGATACTCGCCCCGGCGGCGCCTACTGGTCGCGTGAGGGCTTTGCCGAGGGAATACGCCTGTCGCTGCCGGCGCTTCTCGGTCTCGTTGTATTCTCGGCGGCTTTCGGCACGCTCGCGGCACAGAAGGGATTGAGCCTGATCGAGGCGGTGCTGATGAGCGCGCTCGTCTACGCGGGCGCTTCGCAGCTCGTCGCCATGGAGGTCTGGACGGAGCCGCTCAGCGCCGGCCTCGTCGTCACGCTCGGCCTCGTCACCGCCGTCGTCAACATGCGCTTCCTGCTGGCGAGCGCCTCGCTGCAGCCGTGGCTCGGGGGCCTGCCGCCGTGGCAGACCTACCCCGCGCTCGCCCTGCTGGTCGAGCCGGTCTGGCTCATCGCCGAGCGCCACCGGGCGGAGGGCGGCAGGGACGCGGCGGTCTACCTCGGCGCCGGACTCACGCTGTGGGTCCTCTGGATCGCGGCGACGGTTCCGGGCTACCTGCTCGGCGGGCTGATCGGCGACATTCACCGCTTGGGCCTCGACCTCGTGCTGCCGGCGTTCTTCGTCACGATGCTCGTGCCGCTGTGGCGCGGAGCACGCGCCGCGGTGCCGTGGGCAGTGGCGGGGCTAACGGCGCTTGCCGTCGCAGCGTTCGTGCCAGGCTGGTGGTTCATGATCGCCGGTGCGGTGGCCGGTAGCGTCGCAGCGGGGCTCATCGATGACGGCGCATGACGGTCTCGATCTCGGGCTGGTGGCGATCCTGGTGATGGCCGCCATCACCTACGTCATGCGTATCGGCGGGTTCTGGCTGATGTCGCACGTGACGCTGACGCCGCGCGTCAGGCGGATGCTCGATGCGCTGCCGGGCTCGATGGTGGCGGCGATCGTGCTGCCGATCATCGCCAAGAGCGGGGCGATCGCGGCGGTCGCCGTCGTGGCGGCGGGGGCGGCGATGATCCTTTCGCGCAACGCGATGCTGGCGATCGCGATCGCCGTGGTGCTGGCCGCGCTCGGCCGCAACGCCGGGCTTTGACCTTGCGGCCGGCTCGCGATCCCGCTAGCGGCTCGTGACCGCTACCTTGAGGGTCTGCGCGAGGCCGGAGGTGGCGCCGGCCTTGTCGGCCGCCACCACATCGAAGCTCGCCGACGTCGCCGCGGTGCCGTCATGCACGAACAGGACGCGGCCGCTCTCGAGCTCGGCCTGGTTGAATTTGCTGATCGATCTCGCCGGCGCGTCCGAAAGGGCGACAAAGCCGTTCCTCGCGCGCGATACGGTGAAGGTCAGGTCCTTCGCCTTGTCGTCCGGGTCGATGGCGGTCAAATCCTGCACCGTGATCCGCACCGAGCCGCCCTTGCCGACCGTCAGCTCGAGGTCGCCGCCGATGGTCGGCGGCACGTTGTGCACATCGGCGGAGAGATTGCCGCCGGCCTCCATGGCGAGCTGGCCGTACTGGACGTTGCCGCTGACGGACCCGTTGCTGCGGATGTTGATCAGGTGCTTGACGGTGACCTCGCCCTGCAGCTCGCCCTGAATATCGGCGCTATCGGCGCGGGCGGTGCCGTAGAACCTGCCGCCTTCGCGGACGAGCAACTGGTTTGCCGAGAGGTTGCCCTCGACGTATCCGTAAATCTCGATCTGACGGCAGTTGCGGACCTCGCCCTTGAGGAAAGTGTCCGCGCTGATCACCAGCAATCCGGGAGTTGAACTCACTCAAGCTCTCCACTTCTCGACGCCGTATCGGCCTGGCCTCGGCCGCACGCGGATCAATCGACGCCGCACGGCACTCACGATGATGCACTCTGTGTCGAAATTCAGGAACGGCCGACGATTTAATGAGGTTTGGTTTTCAGGCGATGTGAGCGAAATCTCACACGTTGTTCCTGCATTGTTCCTGCCTGCGTGGGAGTGCGGCGGATGCGGACGGCTGACTTTCAGCCGCTGGCCCGCTGCTCACTCGGGGATACGTAGCGCGCCCTGATCATCCAAGCGCCAGAACGGGTTGTGCGCGACCTCCCAGAGGTGCCCATCGGGATCGGCGAAGTAGCCCGAGTAGCCGCCCCAGGAG
>JBIOVC010000198.1:0-6232 GCA_044867545.1 Hyphomicrobiaceae bacterium
CGGTCCCTGGCCTCGACCCAGAGCGAGCGGCCCTCCACGGCCGGGAGCGGGGCCGCGGTTTCGCTCATGACCCGAGCCGCACGCGCGGGTCGAGCGCCGCATAGGCAATGTCGACGGCGAGGTTGAACAGGATCACGAAGCACGCGACGATCACCACCGTGCCCATCACCAGCGTGTAGTCGCGGTTGAGCGCGCCCTCGACGAAGTAGCGCCCGATGCCCGGCAGGCCGAAGATCGTCTCGACGATCACCGAGCCGGTGAGCAGGGCCGCAGCGGCCGGGCCAAGATACGAGACCACGGGGAGGGCCGCGGCGCGCAGCGCATGGATGAGCACTGTGCCGAGCGGCAGGCCGAGCGCATTGAGCGTACGGATGTGGTCGGCGCGCAGCGTCTCGATCATGGCGGCCCGCGTCAGCCGCGCGATGACCGCGATCTGCGGCAGGGCGAGTACCGCCACCGGTAGCACCATATTGCGCAGTGCCCCATCGTTCCAGCCGCCGACCGGCAGCCACGCCAGCATCAGACCAAACACGATCTGCAACAGCGGCGCGGTGACGAACGTCGGCACTGTCACGCCGACCGTGGCAAAGCCGGTGACGGCATAGTCGGCCACGTGGTTCTGACGGAGCGCGGCCACGACGCCGAGCGCCCCGCCGACCGTGATCGCCAGCACCAGCGCCGAGATGCCGAGCCGCATCGAGACCGGCAGTCCCCTCGCGATCAGCTCGGCGACCGTGAAGTCGCGCTGATAGAACGACGGCCCGAAGTCGCCCTGCAGCAGCGAGGTGAGATAGAGCCAGTATTGCTCGGTGAGCGGCAGGTCCAGCCGGTAGACCTTGCGCAGGTTGGCCATCACCGTCGCTTCGAGCGGTTGCTCGAGATCGAACGGCCCTCCCGGCGCGAGCCGGATCAGGAAGAAGCTCGCCGTCACGATCAGCAACAGCGTGGGGATCGCCCACGCCAGCCGCTTCACGATGGTGCCGAGCATCGGCGCCTACGGTCTGAGCTGCATGAAGCGCGTCGCATAGGCGCCGCGCGTATTCGGCTGGAAGCCGACGAGCTTGGGCGAGACGAGGTTCTTGCTCGAGTAGAACAGGAGCGGAATCCACGGCAGCTCGCGAACGAAGATGCTCTCGGCCGCGAACAGGATATCCGCGCGCTTCTTGAGATCGGTCTCCGCGGCGGCCTGCCGCATCAGCTTGTCGTACTCGGGGTTGTCATAGCGGCCGGAGTTGAACCCCTTGTTGTCGCTTTCGAGCAGGAACAGGAAGTTCTGCGGATCGGAGTAGTCGGCGATCCAGCCGTAGCGCGCGACGTCGAAATCGCCGCCGTCGCGCAGATAGGCGAAGTGCGTTTTTCCGTCGGTGCTGATGAACGTCGTCTCGACGCCGATCTGTTTCCACTGGTCGGCGATCGCCACCATCGTCCGCTTGTTGTTGTCGGTCATGTTGTAGCGAAGCTCGACCTTCAGCGGCTTTCCCGGCCCGAACCCGGCCGCCGCGAGCAGCTTCTTCGCCTCGTCCTCGCGCTCGATCGGCGACTTCGCCGCGAACGCCGCCTGCGCCGGGGCACGGTAGTTGTTCACGCCGGGCGGGATCATGCCGTAGGCGGGGATCATCGTGCCGCCCCAGATCTCCGAGGCAAGGAACTCCCGGTCGATCGCCATCGCCAGCGCCTGCCGCACGCGCGGGTCGCTGAACGGCGCCTTCGACGACTTGATGATCGCGAACAGCGTGCCGAGGTAGGGGGCGATCTTCACCTGGTCCCCGAGCTGCTGCTTGAGGAACGCGACCTGGTCGGTGGGGATGTCGGAGGTGAAATGCAGCTCCCCGGCCATGAAGCGCCTCGCAGCGGCGGCCTGGTCGGGATTGGGATAGACCCGCACCTCGTCGATTTTGACGTTGGCCGCGTCGTGGAAGTGCGGGTTTTTCACGAGCGTGATGTGGTCGTTGGGCACGAAGCCCTTGAGCTGATAGGCCCCGTTCGAGACCATATTGCCGGCCTTCACCCAGTCCTTGCCGAGCTTCTCGACCGAGCCTTTGTGGACCGGCAGGCCGGTGTTGTGCGTCAGGAGCTCGAGGAAATAGGCGGTAGGGCGCTCGAGCGTGATCTCGAGCGTGCGCGGATCGAGCGCCTTGACGCCGATATCCTCCTCCTTGGCGCCTTTGCCCTTGTTGAAGCTCTCCGCGTTTCTGATGGGGTAGAGGATGTTCGCGTACTTGGCCGCGGTCTCGGGCCGCATGATGCGCCGGAACGAGTAGACGAAATCGTCCGCCGTCACCGCGTCGCCGCTCGACCACTTGGCATTGCCGCGCAGCTTGAACGTATAGACCTTGCCATCCGGGCTGATCGTCCAGCTCTCGGCCGCGCCCGGCACCACCTCGGCCTTCATATTGTGGATGACGAGGCCCTCGAAGAGGTCGCGCAGGATGTGCGACTCCGCGACCGTCGAGGTCTTTTGCGGGTCGAGCGTCTCGGGGTCGCCGTCATTGCCCCGGTGGAAGACGACCTGGGCGGACACAGGGGTGGCAAGCTGCACGATCGTCGCCGGCAACGAGGCCAGCATCAGCGCGCCGAGCGCTGCCGTGCGCAACATCATGGGCACACTCCTTCCAACAAGAACTGGGAACCGGCACTATATCACAGCGCGGCCGGGATGCGCGGCAAGGCTGCTGGTTGAAGGAGGCGACAATGCGGATCGGCGTGCCGAAAGAGATTAAGAACCACGAGTATCGCGTCGGCATGATTCCGGCGAGCGTGCGCGAGGCGGCGGCCCAGGGCCACCAGGTGCTGGTGCAGTCGCGCGCTGCCGAGCGGCAGGGCATTTCCGACGACGACTACCGCCGTGCCGGCGCGACGATCGTCACGTCGGCGAAGGAGGTCTTCGCCGGGGCCGACCTGATCGTCAAGGTCAAGGAGCCGCAGGCCGCCGAGATTGCCATGCTCCGCGAGGGCCAGACGCTCTTCACCTATCTGCACCTGGCGCCCGACCCGGACCAGGCGCGTGCGCTGATGGCCTCCGGCGTGACCGCGATCGCCTACGAGACGGTGACCGGCGCCCGCACCCGCCTGCCGCTGCTCGCGCCGATGAGCGAGGTCGCAGGCCGCATGGCCGTGCAGGCGGGCGCCCATTGCCTCGAGATGGAGCGCGGCGGCCGCGGCATGCTGCTCGGCGGCGCGGCCGGTGTGGCGCCGGCGAAGGTGGTGGTGTTGGGCGGCGGTGTTGCAGGCGTCAACGCGGTGCGCATGGCGATCGGCCTCGAGGCCTACGTCACCGTGATCGACATCGACCTGGAGCGCCTCTACGCGCTGGACCAGCAGTTCGGAGCGGCCGTCAACACCATCTTCTCCACCCGCCAGGCGATCGAGGATCACGTACTAGACGCCGATCTGGTGATCGGCACGGTGCTCGTGCCGGGCGCCGCCGCGCCGAAGCTCGTCTCCGAGGACCTGGTGAAGCAGATGAAACGCGGCTCGGTGATCGTCGACGTCTCGATCGACCAGGGCGGCTGCGTTGCGACCTCGCGGCCCACGACCCACGCCGACCCGACCTACATCGCGCACGGCGTCGTCCACTACTGCGTCACCAACATGCCGGGCGCGGTGGCGCGCACCTCGACCTTCGCGCTCAACAACGCCACGCTCCCCTTCGTGCTGGCGTTGGCGGGCAAGGGAGCCATGCGCGCGCTTGCCGCGGACCGGCACCTGCTCGCCGGCCTCAATGTCCATCGCGGCCACATCACCTATCGCGCCGTGGCCGACGCGATCGGCGAGGAGTATCTCGATCCGGGCGAGGCGATCAGAGCCTGAGCGGCGCGCGCCGCGAGGTTTGGCGTCAAAAAGATACCGCAGAGCGCAGGTTGTCCGCGCTCTGCGGTCTTGTCTCGCAGCTTACTGGCAGTCGATGCTGGAGGCTTCCTGCCCGTCGCCCGGAGCCTCGACCGCGCACGTCATGCCGGCCTTGAGGTCGTCGCGCTTGGCGTCCTTGCCCGCGACCTTGAGCTTGGTGCGTGAGCCGGAGACGCCGGCGGTGAACGTCTTGCCGCCGTCGAGCTGCAGCACGATCTTGCGCGCGCCGTCGGGCAAATCTGCGACCTTGCCCTTCGTTGCGTTGCCCTCGACCTTCGCCATCACCTTCTCGCCCTTGTAGACCTGGGCGTCGTTGAGCCGGTCGATGACCGCCTTCGGCGTGGCGGCGACGCGCACGATCAGCTCCTGCACCTCGTCTCCGCCGACCGGTGCTAGCTCCATCTTCACCTTCTCAACGTCGGCGAGGAACTCCTTATCCTTCACCATGTCGTCGAAGGCCTTGCGCAGCGCCTTGATCCGATCCGCCGGTACGTCGGGAGCCGCCAGGAACGGACGTCCGACGACCAGCCGTGCATCGTTGAGCTCGAGCAGCTGGCGGTCTTCCTTGTTGGTGGCGAGCTCGCTCGACAGCGGCACGTTGGGCATATCGGCGTGCTTCTTGCCGCTGTTCTGCACCAGCACGTTGACCTTCTTCTCCTTGAACCAGGCGCCGTTGCGGGTGATCAGCGAGGAGTAGGACGAGCAGATTCCCTCGACCTCTCCGCGCTCCACCGCCAGCGTCACCGCCGACGAGGACGGGTAGCCGGAGATGATCTTGAACTTGGTGCCGAGCACGTTGTTGAGCACCGCCGGGGTCTGCTCGGTGTCGTTCGGGCCGCTGCCGCCCATGATGACGACCTTCTTCTTCGCCTCCTCGACCGTCTTCACGTTGGTCGAGGTCAGCGCGACGCAGGCGTTGACCTCGTTGTTCATGCTGCCGATCCAGTTGAACTTGGTCGGATCGAACTGCGGTCCGGGCTGGCCCTGGATGGCGACGAACGGCACGTTGCGCTGCACCTGTCCGATCACCGTGCCGTCCTTCGGCGCGACATTGTAGATGAAGTTCGCCGCCGTCAGGCCGCCGCCGCCCGGCATGTTCTGGACGATCATCGTCGGGTTGCCGGGGATGAAGCGCGGCATGTGCTTGGCGAACATGCGCCCGTAGTTGTCGTAGCCGCCGCCGGGCTCGGAGCTGACGATCACCCGGATCGTCTTGTCCTTGTAGAACTTCGCGACCGAATCTTGCGCGAACGCACAAGGCGCCGTCGCCAGCGCGAGAACACCGGCGAGTGCAAATGCTTCGTGTTTTCTCATCCTGAGCTTCTCCCTTCAGTGTCTTGAGGCCCGCGGAGCGGATTTGCCGCAGCGGGCGCGCACATTCAATGGGCCGCCAACCGGTGCGCCTAAGGAATGTTAGACGGGTTGCAGCCCTCCGGCTACCCACTTCTGCCGCGCTTGCGAGGGGCAAGCGCAGTGCAGCAAGGGCTTCAGCCGGCGGCTCGTGACGGTCGCGGCAGACGCCGGACCGCGGTCATGGCGCCGCCGTCGGCCTTGGCAATGCGGTCGACGGCGACGGCCAGCGGCTCGACCGCCACCGCCATGTGATGGGCGTTCGCATGCAGCATCATCAGCCCGTCGACCATGATGCCGGCGTGGCCGCGCCAGAACACGAGGTCGCCGCGCTGAAGCCCTTCGAGCGAGGCCGGCACCAGCACCTCGCTGCCGAGCTCGGCCTGCTGCATGTCGCTGTCGCGCGGACAGGCGAGGCCGGCCGCCTCCATCGCGATCTGCAAAAGTCCTGAGCAGTCGAGCCCGAGCCGTGTCCGCCCGCCCCACAGGTACGGCACGCCGATCAGCCGCTCCGCGATCTCGACGAAGTCGCGGGCGAACCTGTCCCGCTCGGCGATGTGGCGGTTGACGACGAAGCCGCCCGCGGCGAGCCGGCTGAACCGCTCCTGCCGCTCAGCCACCGCGAGCTGTGCGTTGAGGGAGAGGTGCATCAGCGGCGGCGCTTTGATATCGGGCGCCGAGTACACGAACGTGCCGATCGCCGAGACGCGATGCGTTGCGGGAACGACGTCGCGCTTCAATGCGTCGGCGGGCAGGTAGCCCACGTAGTCGTCGCGCTCGAGCTGGCCCCACGCCCACCCTCCGGCGGCGTCGTAGACCGTGACCACCTCGCCGAACAGCGCCTCGGTGTCGATGCCAGCCGAGAAATGCGGCTGCCGTCGCACCGCGATCGCGGAGCGGACGACCTGGTGCGGCTCGCCGGCCGCATAGCGGGGCGCCTCGACCTGGCCCTTGAGGCTCTCGGCGGCAAGGTCGTCCCGCCAGGCATGGCGGCGGGGGTCCGGCGGTCCGGGGGTGACGGTCACGCTTTGCT
>JBIOVC010000199.1:0-11089 GCA_044867545.1 Hyphomicrobiaceae bacterium
CGGTGCGCGCTTCCACCGTCAATGAGCTGCAGATCGCGCTCGACCAGCCGCTCAACAGCGCGCTGGTCGCCGACTGGCGCAAGCTTCCCTTCTACCGGCGCTGGATGCGCGTGCTGTGGTCGATGACGCGCGACAACACCGTCGTCGTCACGCTCGATCCGCTCGAACGCGACCCCGACGAGATCCACCGCACGCTGACACGGATGTGGCGGTATTACCGGAGCTGATGCCGGTTTGAGCACACATAGGAACGCCGTTCCGTAGGTCGGTGCTGAGGCCGCCTGTCGGCCGAAACCCGACAACTCCGCGCGGTGCTGTCGGGCTTCGCATGCGCTCAGCCCGACCTACGTGCTGCGGTGCGTGGGGCCGTCACAGCATCTCGGGCCTGAACAGGCGCTTGTAGCGCGTTGTGTTCTCGCCAGAGAGCATGAAGATGCCGTCGCCGCGATAGTGGATCGTGCGCGGATAGGCGGGCGATTTCGCCACGTGCGCCTTCACCACCTCGAGCACGAACAGGCTGTACTTGCTGATCAGGCTCGTGTCGATGAGGCGGCACTCGAAGCTCGCGTAGCACTCTTCGATCAACGGCGCGGCGACCTTGGCGGCAGGAGCCGCGGTCAGCCCGAACTCGGCGAACTTGTCGATGTCGCGCCCGGACGTATTGCCGATGCCGACCACCTTGGCCGCAAGGTCGACCGTCGGCACATTGATCACGCACTGCTTGCTCTTGCGAACCATGTCGAAGCTGAAGTTCTCGTCCCAGATGTAGCAGCCGATGAGCGAGGGCTCGAAGCCCATCACCATGTGCCAGCCCATGGTCATGATGTTGCGCTTGCCCCGCCAGGCGGAGCTCACGAGCACGATCGGTCCCGGCTCGAGCAGCCGGCGCGCATTCGCGGCGGGAAAATCCTCTTTGCGACAGCGACGCATACACCGCACCTCGATCTGAGATCACACGATCCCTCCGTTGGCCCGCAACGTCTGGCCGTTGATCCATCCGCCATCCGGGCCGGCGAGGAAGCTGACGGCGGCC
This sequence comes from Hyphomicrobiaceae bacterium, assembly GCA_044867545.1. GTDB lineage: Bacteria > Pseudomonadota > Alphaproteobacteria > Rhizobiales > Hyphomicrobiaceae > DATLZB01. The sequence continues at coordinate 1,034 of JBIOVC010000199.1, forward strand.
GCGATGTCCTTTGGCGATCCCAGCCGCTCGAGCGGTGCCATCTTGGCCATGCGCTCGACGAGCTCCGGCGACTTGCCGTTGAGGAAGAGATCGGTAGCGGTCGGCCCCGGCGCAACCGCGTTGACGGTGATGTTCCGCCCGCGCAGCTCTTTGGCGAGGATGCTGGTCATCGCCTCGACCCCCGCCTTGGTCGCGACGTAGGCTGCATAGGTCGGCAGCAGCAGCCCCACGACGCTGGTCGACAGATTGATGATGCGCCCGCCAGTGCGCAGCCGCCGGGCTCCTTCGCGCAGCGTGTTGAAGGTTCCCTTGAGATTGATCGCGACCATCCGGTCGAACGCATCGTCGGAGGTGTCCGCGACGTTCGCGAGCGTCATGATCCCGGCGTTGTTCACCACCACGTCGATGCCGCCGAACTGCTCCTCGGCCGCGTCGAACATGCCTCGGACGGCGGCGGGATCGCTCACGTCAGCCCTGTAGGCCGAAGCCCGTCCGCCTTCCCACTTGATCTTGCTGACCACCTCCTCGGCTGGGCCCGCGCTTTCCGCGTAGTTGACGAGCACCGCAAAGCCGTCCCGAGCGAGGCGATGGGCGACCGCTGCGCCGATGCCTCGGGAAGCCCCGGTTACGACGGCTACCTTGGGCTCAGTTATTTCCCTTGGGTTCGTCATGGCTTTCCTCATCCGTATCGAGCGATAGGAGATTGCAGGGCAGGGCCGGTGCGCCCCGCCCCGCTTTTGCGCCTTCAGAAGGTCTGTGCGACCGGCCGCACGATCACCTCGTTGACGTCGACGTCATCGGGCTGCTCCACGGCGTACGCAATCGCACGTGCGATCGCGTCGGGCGTTAGCGACGCCTTGCGCCAGCCGCTGAGCAACTCCTTGGTATCTCCGTCGGAGATGTCGTCGCCGAGCTCCGTCGTCACCACGCCCGGCGAGATCGTCGTCACGCGGATGTCTGGGTTCTCCTGGCGCAGCCCCTCGGAGATCGCCCACACCGCGTACTTGGTGGCGCAGTAGACGGCACCGGTCGGCACCACGACGTGCGCGCCGACGGAAGCGACGTTGACGATCTGCCCCGAGCCGCGCGCCTTCTTGTCGGGCAGCACGGCGGCGATGCCGTTGAGCACGCCGCGCACGTTCACGTCGATCATGCGGTCCCACTCCTCGACCTTGAGCGCGCTCATCGGCGACAGCGGCATGATGCCCGCATTGTTGACAAGTACGTCGACGCGGCCGAGCTCGGTCTTGGCGAAGCGGATGAAGGCCTCGACGTCGCCGCGCTTGGTGACGTCGACCGCACGGAGGCGGGCCTCGCCGCCCTTGGCCGTGATGTCGGCGACGAGCTTCTCGAGCCGGTCCGTGCGACGGGCGCCGACCACGACCTTCGCGCCGCGCCGCGCCAGCTCTTTTGCCGTGGCCTCGCCGATGCCGCTCGACGCGCCGGTGATGGCAACTACCTTTCCTTGAATGGTGCTCATGATCTCTCTCCACTTTTTTTTGCCCTCGCGGCTTGCTCGGGCGTGGGGAGAACATGCTCGCTTGGCGGTCCGGTGTGGTAGACCAAAGATCGCTGGTTATTGCCTGATCCTCCAGAACCGCCCTCGCGATGCCTCGGAATTGGCAGGATCGCGCACTATCTGAGAGACAGGCAAATGGCACAAATCGCTGGAGATCCGTCTTGTCCGACGTGCGAGACCTTGCCCATCTGATTGAACAATACGCCGAAGGTGACGGTGCGCACGCAACCGACATCCCGCGCGTCTACCTGCATCGGGCATCGGATGTATCGGAGCCGTTGCACGGGGTCTATGAGCCGGCCGTGTGCGTCGTCGCGCAGGGGCGCAAGCAGGCCATGGTCGGCGAGGCGGTCTATGTGTACGACGAGGCGCAGTACCTCGTCATATCGGTCGACGTACCGATCGTCAGCCAGATCATCGAGGCCTCGCCCCGCAAGCCGTTTCTCTGCCTACGCCTCGATCTCGATCCTGTCGCGATCGGTGCGCTGATGCTGGAGAGCGATGTCGCCCGGGCCGGCCGCGAGCACCCAGGTCCCGCCCTGGCGGTCAGCGCCATCAACGACGAACTGCTCGACGCGGCGATCCGCCTTCTCCGCCTGCTCGACTCGCCCGGCGACATCCCGGTTCTGGCGCCGCTCGCCGAGCGCGAGATCCTCTACCGGCTGCTGCGCGGCGATCAGGCATCGCGCATGAGCCAGATCGCATTCGCCGACAGCAAGCTGCAGCAGGTCAACCGCGCGATCGGCTGGATCAAGCGCAATTTCCGCGAGCCCTTCAGCGTCGAGGCGGTTGCCGCCGAGGCCCGCATGAGCCCGTCGGCCTTCCACTATCACTTCAAGACGGTGACGGCGATGAGCCCACTGCAGTATCAAAAGCAGCTGAGGCTGCAGGAGGCGCGGCGGCTCATTCTCACCCAGTCGATCGATGCGGCATCTGCCGGCCACACGGTCGGCTACGAAAGCCCTTCGCAGTTCAGCCGCGAGTACCGCCGCCTGTTCGGTGCGCCTCCGATCCAGGACGTCGAGCGGCTGAGGGCTTCGCCGGGCCAGATGGTTGCCGGGTGAAGGGGCAGGCGCGCGCCTTCCGACCTTCGCGGTTCCAACGGGCCTACGATCTTTCCTCCGGGGGCTTCACGTGACGGAAGGCCCACAGCAGCAGGAGGTCGTAGACAATCTTGAGCGCCCCGCAGGTGACGAGCGGCCAAGCTTCGAGACCCGCGGCGAACAGCGCGCCGGAGATCGCGGGCCCTGCTGCGGACGCCAGGCTGCGCGGTACCGAGGTGACGCTGGCCGCCGCCGACCTCTCGGCGGGTGTCACCACAGCCATCACATAGGACGAGCGTGTTGGCACATCCATCTGCGCCAGCGCCGCCCGAACCAGCAGCAGCGCGAGCGCGATCTCCAGGCTCGGCGCGATTGCCGCCAGGATCAGGCATACGCTCGAGGGGATGTGGGTGAACACCATCGTGTTGACGAGGCCGATGCGCTGCGACAGCCAGGCCGCGACCGGGAACGAGAAGGCCGCGAGGAGGCCCGCCCAGAAGAAGAACGCCGCGGCGGTGGAAAGCGAAAGGCCGAACTTGCTGAACAGCCAAAGCGCGATGAGCGACTGCACGGCGAGGCCGCCAGCGAAGGCATCGATGCTGAACAGCGCCGCCATCTTGTAGACGATGCGGCGGGACGGACCGAGCGGCGCGGCTGGTCTCTCCTCCCGCAGCGCTGGATCGGGGGGAATGCGTGCATACATCAAGCCGCCCGCGAGCCCGAGCACGGCATAGGCGACGAACATCGCCCGGAGCGCCGTCAGGCGTGACACGTCCGCCGCAGCGAGCAAATCAGGACTTGCGGCGGCGAGTGCGCCGAGCGCCGCGGCCAGCGCTCCGATCAGGCCGTAGCGGGCGAACATCCTCGTGCGCAGGGTATCTTCGGCCGAGCGCGCCAACACTGCGTGCTCCAAGGGAACGAAGATGCTTACACTCCCGGCCGTCGGATTGATCGTGCCGACGAGCGCAACGAGGAGGACCACGGCATAGGTGCTCGAGGCGGAAAATGCGAGCCCGGTGGCTACCATCAGGCCGGAGGCAGCGATCAGCAGCTTGCGCTGGTCGAAGCGGGCGCCGAGGAGGCCTATGCCGAGCGTCGTCAGCGCCGATCCGAGCAGCGCCATCGTTGCGACGACGCCAACCTCGAAGGCCCCGAGCCCGATCGCCGTCAGATAGACGGGAAGCAACACGGCGATGAATCCGTCGCCGAAATCACGCAGCGCCCGCGCTGCGCAGATATAAGTGACAGCGTTCCGCGAGCGCGCCGCCGCAGGGCTCGCTCCGACGATATCTCTGCTGGTGCTCTTCACTGTGCCAATTGCCCCGGAGCGGCGCCCCGATCGAGCGCCGGTTGGGGCAGACCTTGGACGCGCACTGCGTCTTTGGCACCGGGGAGCCTGCCTCTGTCCCCGACGTGGCAACGCTATCAGTCAATTCCGCGGCGTGCAATCGACCCCACTAACGGATGTCGCAGCGGAGCATCAGCATGAACATGTCGTTCGGGACGAGGCCGATGCCGGTCTCGGTCACGAACGCCGTCTGCAGCGTGTAGGCCTCGCGCTCGCGCATGGCGAGGCACTCGAACGCGCGCCCGCTCTCGTCCTGCAGATGGTGCACGAGCTCGTGCAGCAGCATGTAGTCGTCGGAGCCGAGCACGAAGGTGTCGGGCAGGTAGATCGTGCCCTTCACCTGTGCCGCGCGCACGCCGCTCGTGTTCGCATTGTAGCCGAGCGAGGAGTTGGAGAAGCCGTGGCGGATCACCTGCGGGGACAGAAACACGAACTGCGGTGGGCGCTGCAACGTCGGCGGATAGTCGGTGCGGGCGGAGATCCAGCGCACCAGCTCCACGACCCGCTTCTCCAGCGCATCCTGGGGGACCGGTGCCTGCGCGAACGCGGGCATAGCGGGCAGCAAAAGGAGCACGATCGCCGCCGATCTGGCTCTCCAGGGCCGCATGCGTTGCCTCCTGATACGTCCCCGGAGCAATGCTATCAGATTTGTGCTTGGTGAGAACTCCACGGGCGGCGGGGCCGTTCCCTCAATCGGAGCCGTCGAGGGCGGCGCGGACCGCCTGCAGGTCCCGCCAGGCGAGCCGCTTGTGGGCTGGCGTGCGCAGCAGATAGGCCGGGTGCAGGGTGGCAAGCGCCTTGATCCGGCGCCCGCCGACCTCGATCTCGCGCCAGCGTCCGCGAAGCCGCATGATTCCGTCGGCCACGTCCAGCATGTGCTTGGCCGCCGCGCCGCCGAGCAGGACGATGAACTCCGGTGCGACGAGCTCGATCTGGCGCTCGAGGAACGGACGGCAGACCTGCGCCTCCTGTGGCGTCGGCGTGCGGTTGCCCGGTGGACGCCAGTAGACGATGTTGGTGATGTGGACGTCGGCCTCGGTGAGGTCGATCGCGGCCAGCATCTTGTCGAGGAGCTGACCGGCGCGGCCGACAAACGGCCGGCCCTCGATGTCCTCATCACGCCCGGGTGCCTCGCCGATCAGCATCAGCCGGGCGGCCGGTGCGCCACGGAAGAAGCAGAGGTTCTTGGCGGTCGCCTTGAGTGCGCAGCCATCGAAGGCGGCGAGTGCGGCGCGCAGTGCTTCCAGCGTCGCGGCCGAGCGGGCCGCGGCGCGCGCCTCGGTCAGCGCCGCATCGGGTGAAGCGGTCGGGAGCTGGCGCGCGGATTGGGGTGGCGTGACGGCCGGCGCTGCCGACCTCGCGGCCGGAGCCGCCGGCAGGCTCGAAGGCGTGCCATTGCCCGTCGGCGAGAAGCCGGCGCCCGGCGCGACATCGCCGCGCTGAAGCCAGTCGGTTGCGACTTCCGAGACGGCCTCGTCCGCGCCCATGCTTCGATACCAGTCGAGCAGGTGGACGAGGGCGGCCTGGCTGCCGGGCGTGCTCATGGGGTGCACTGTAGTCGGGCTGCACGTGATGTCTATTCCCTGTCCCCCGCGAAGCGGGGGAGCATGAGGGCTCAGACCCGCAGGCGTCTGAACCCAACACGCGCGAAGAACGAAGGGAAGGACTGGCCTTGACCACGGGCATCAACTCGGGCTGGTAATCGGCTCGAGAGGCAGCCGGCGAGAGGGCGATGGATCAGGAGAACGGCGAGCTCCCACCGCGGGAGACGATGGAGTGCGATGTGCTGATCGTCGGCGCCGGCCCTGCGGGCCTTGCCGCCGCGATCCGTCTGAAGCAGCTTGCCGCCGAGCAGGGCAGCGATGTGTCCGTCACCGTGATCGAGAAAGGCTCGGAGGTCGGCGCTCACATCCTCTCGGGCGCGGTGATCGATCCGGTCGGCCTCGACCGCCTGATCCCCGACTGGCGGGAGAAGGGCACGCCGATATCGACGCCGGTCACCGAGGATCGCTTCCTGCTGCTCGGGCCCGCCGGCGACGTCGCGCTGCCCCAGCTCCTGATGCCGCCGTTGATGAGCAACCACGGCAACTACATCGCGAGCCTCGGCGATATCGTGCGCTGGCTCGGCGAGCAGGCGGCGGCCCTCGGCGTCGACATCTTTCCGGGTTTTGCCGGGGTCGAGGTCCTCTTCACGGAGAGCGGCGCGGTCGCGGGCGTTGCGACCGATGACAAGGGCATCGGCCGGGACGGCAAGCCGAAGGACACCTTCCAGCGCGGCATCGAGCTTCGCGCCAAGTACACGCTGATTGCGGAAGGCGCGCGCGGCTCGCTCGCCAAGGAGCTGATCGGGCGGTTCGCGCTCGACAAGAGGAGTGGCCCGCAGAAGTACGGCATCGGTCTGAAGGAGCTGTGGGAGGTGGCGCCCGATCGCCATCGCCCGGGCCTCGTGCAGCACACCTTCGGCTGGCCGCTCGACAATGCGACCGGCGGCGGCTCGTTCCTCTATCACTACGGCCGGAATCTCGTCTCGGTCGGGTTCGTCATCCACCTCGACTACAAGAACCCCTATCTCGCGCCGTTCGAGGAGTTCCAGCGCTTCAAGACGCACCCCGCGATCCGCGACGTCTTCACCGGGGGGAAGCGCATCGCCTATGGCGCCCGCGCGCTGACCGAAGGCGGCTGGCAGTCGATCCCCGACCTCGTGTTTCCGGGCGGTGCGCTGATCGGCTGCGCGGCGGGCTTCATGAACGTGCCCCGCATCAAGGGCAGCCACAACGCGATCCTCTCCGGCATCCATGCCGCCGAGGCGGCGCACGCGGCGCTCGCCGCCGGCCGCGCCCATGATCAGCTCGAGGCCTACAGCGAAGCGGTCCGCACCGGTCCGATCGCCCGCGACCTCAAACGCGTGCGCAATGCCAAGCCGCTGTGGTCGCGGCTCGGCACCTACGCCGGCATCACGGCGGGCGGCATCGACATGTGGCTCAATACGCTGATCCCGGGCGTCGGTCTCGGCATGACACTTCGCCACCGGAAGGCGGACCATGCCGGCCTCCACCGCGCGGCGCGCTCAAAGTCCATCGGCTACCCGAAGCCCGACGGCGTGCTGACCTTCGATCGGCTGACCAGCGTGGCGTTCTCGGCCACCAACCACGAGGAGGACCAGCCGGTCCACCTTCGGCTCACCGACCCCTCGATCCCGATCGCCGTCAATCTGCCCGAGTACGCCGAGCCCGCCCAGCGCTACTGCCCGGCCGGCGTCTATGAGGTGGTCGAAGATGAGGCAGGCAAGCCGCGCTTCCAGATCAACGCGCAGAACTGCGTCCACTGCAAAACCTGCGACATCAAGGACCCTGCCCAAAACATAACCTGGGTGTGCCCGGAAGGCGGCGGCGGTCCCAACTACTCGGGGATGTGACCGACGAGGGGCCGGCTAACTAATGCAGAAACCATTGATTTCCGGCTTTACAACACAAAGTGATGTTTATCACCTGGAGGTCGAGGCTGAGAGTCGCCAAACGGCCCAGGTTCTTGCTAGCTTGCTGGTTCATCGCGATTCACGCCGCGTATGAAACTTTCCTTGGCATGAGGTTCGATGCGCCCCGCACGCAACGGTAGACGGAACGCGGGTCTGGCGGCCGCCTTCGGCCTGCTGGCCGCCCTGTTGTACGCTCCTCCGGCGTCGGCATCTGACGGGGATACCGTCGAGCCGACCCAGACGCTGCTCGGCAGCTATCTCGCCGGCCGCTTCGCCCGCGGCGGCTACGACACGTCCGCGGCCGTCGAGTTCTATCGCCAGGCCCTCGCCCGCGATCCCGACAACGACCTGATCGTGGAGCAGTCCTTCGTCATGGAGGCGATGGAGGGCAACTTCGAGCATGCGACCGAGCTTGCGCGCAAGGCGATCGCGGGCCGTCCCAACCGCCTGGCGCACACCTGGCTCGGCGTGGCCGAGTTCAAGGCCGGCAACTTCGACGTCGCCGACAAGCACTTCAGCGCGGCAGGTACCGGCACCGTGGGCGAGCTCACCGGCGCCCTGGCACGCGCCTGGGTGAAAGCCGCCAAGGGCGACGCAAAGGCCGCGTTCGCCGTCCTCGACAGCGGCCGTCAGGCGCAATCGGTGCAACCGTACCTGCGCTACCACCGTGCGCTGATCGCAGACGTCGCCGGCCAGCGCGCGGAGGCGCGTCTCGCCTACGAGCGCACCTTCAAGACCGATGCGAAGACCGTGCGGCTGGCATTGGCCTACGCCCGGCACGCCTCGCATGCGGAGGACCAGAAGCTCGCGCGCAGCATCGTGAAGGAGCACCTCGAGAAGGTGACAGGGGATGGTCACCCGGCCTCGCTCTCGTTGCGGGACGAGCTGCAGGGCAATGCCAGCCTGCCGCTCCTCATCGACAACCCGGCAGCAGGTCTCGCCGAGGTGTTCTTCGGTCTCGGCGAGGCGCTGGCGAGCGAGGGCGGGGTGAGCCTTGCCGCCGCCTACCTGCAGATGGCGCTCTATATCGACCCGAACGAGCCGTTCGCCGTCGCCGCCATGGGAAATGTGTACGAGGCGATGCGGCGCTACCGGCAGGCCAACGATATCTACGAGCGCGTTCCGCCCGGCACGCCGATGCACTGGATCACCTCGATCCGCAAGGCCGTGAACCTCAACCTGCTCGAACGGGTGGAGGAGTCGAAGACGCTGCTCGAGTCGCTGGCAAAGGAGCGTCCCGAGGAGATCCTGCCGCTCGACACGCTCGGCAACATCATGCGCGCGCACAAGCGCTACGGCGAGGCGATCGACTACTACTCGCGGGCGCTGGCGCTGATCAAGGCGCCGGCCCAGCAGGACTGGCACTACTGGTATTCGCGCGGCACCTGCTATGAGCGCACCAAGCGCTGGCCGCAGGCCGAGGCGGACTTGAAGCGCGCTCTGCAGCTCTCGCCCGACGAGCCGCTCGTGCTCAATTACCTCGGCTATTCCTGGATCGATCAGAACCGCAACCTGAAGCAGGGGCTGGCGATGATCCAGAAGGCGGTCTCCAAGCGACCGAACGACGGCTATATCGTCGACAGCCTCGGCTGGGCCTACTATCGGCTCGGCAACTACAAGGAGTCGGTAAAGTACCTCGAGCGCGCGGTCGAGCTCAAACCCGAGGACCCGACGCTCAACGATCACCTGGGCGATGCGCTCTGGCGCGTCGGCCGCAAGCGGGAAGCCTATTTCCAGTGGGATCAGGCGCTCACGCTGAAGCCGGAGCCGGAGGAGGCCGAGAAGATCTCCGAGAAGCTGCTCAAGGGGCTTCTCGACAAGGCCGCAAGCAACACGGTCAAGAAGGCTACCCGCAACACTGCGCAGAAGAAGCCGGTCGAGACCAGCCTACCCTCAGGCCCAGTGCGGTGAGCGCCGGCGGCGGTGCGGTAACCGAGATCGCAGCCGCCAAGGTCAACCTGACGCTCTCCGTTCTCGGCCGCCGGGCTGACGGATATCACGAGCTCGTGAGTCTGGTCGCCTTCGCCGGCATCGGCGATGAGGTGGTCCTCGACACCTCGCAATCGGAATCACTGGAGGTCACCGGCCCGTTTGCGGCGGCGATCGAGGGCGAGAACCTCATCACCCGCGCGCTCACAATGCTCGCCGGTCTCGATCCAAGTCTCGTGCTCGGCAGCGTGCGGCTCATCAAGCGGCTCCCCGTCGCGGCCGGTTTAGGCGGCGGCTCCGCCGACGCCGCCGCGCTGCTCCGATGCGTGCGCCGCGCCAATCCCGACGCCGCCAGCCGTCTCGACTGGCCCGCCATCGCCCAGCGCCTCGGCGCCGACGTCAGTGTGTGCCTGGAAAGCCGCGCCGCGTTGATGACCGGCGTCGGCGAGCGGGTAGCGCCGGTTGCGGATTTCGAGCCCTTGCCCGCGCTGCTCGTCAATCCCGGCGTGCCACTTTCGACCCGAGCCGTCTTCGAGGCGCTCGCCGCGCCACCGGTTGTGGCCGGAGTGGCAGCTGCCGAAAGCGTCGATACCCTAAACCTGGTGGACTGGATCGGGCAGCGGCGCAACGACCTCGAGCGGCCCGCCCGGCAGCTCGCGCCCGCCGTTGCCGATGTCCTGAACGTCCTATGGAAAACGCCCGGGTGCCGGCTCGCGCGTATGAGCGGCAGCGGGCCGACCTC
>JBIOVC010000200.1:0-8088 GCA_044867545.1 Hyphomicrobiaceae bacterium
CTCTGCTCGCTCACTTCGGCCTCGTCTGGCCGGTCCCGCGCACCTTGTACTTGAAGGTCGTAAGCTGTTCGACCCCGACGGGCCCTCGCGCGTGCAGCCGGCCGGTGGCGATGCCGATCTCCGCGCCGAACCCGAACTCGCCGCCATCGGCGAACTGCGTCGAGGCGTTGTGCAGCACGATGGCCGAATCGACTCTCGAGAGGAACCGCTCGGCCGTCTCGCGCGCGCCGGTGACGATGCAGTCCGTGTGCTGCGAGCCGTACTTGGCGATGTGCGCGATCGCCGCATCGACGCCGTCGACGAGCTTCACCGAGATGATCGCGTCGAGATACTCGGTCGACCAGTCGGCTTCGGTGGCGGCCTTCACGCGGGAGTCGACCTGCTGGGTCGCAGCATCGCCCCTGACCTCGCATCCGGCATCGATGAGCGCCCTCACCAGCGGCGCGAGCAGCCGGTCGCGGCCAGCGGCATCGACGAGCAGCGTCTCGGTCGCTCCGCACACCCCCGTGCGCCGCAGCTTCCCGTTGAGCACGATCTCGACCGCCATGGCGAGGTCGGCGTCGCGGTCGACGTAGGTGTGGCAGATGCCTTCCAGATGCGCGAACACCGGCACGCGCGCTTCCTTCTGCACGCGATCAACCAGGCTCTTGCCCCCACGCGGCACGATCACGTCGATTGCGCCGCCGAGGCCGGCGAGCATGTGTCCGACTGCGGCGCGGTCGGTGGTCGGCACGAGCTGGATCGCCGTCTCGGGCAGCGATGCCGCGGCGAGGCCTGCGGCCAGGCACTCGTGGATCGCCCGCGCCGAATGGAAGCTCTCCGAGCCGCTGCGCAGGATCGCCGCGTTGCCGGCCTTGAGGCAGAGCGCGCCGGCGTCCGCGGTGACGTTGGGCCGGCTCTCGTAGATGACGCCGACCACCCCGAGCGGCGTGCGCACGCGCTCGATTGCAAGACCGTTGGGCCGCGTCCAGGACTGCATGAGCGCGCCGACCGGATCGGGCAGCGCCGCGATCTCCTCCACGCTGGCGGCGATTGCCGCAACGCGAGTGCCGTCGAGCGCCAGCCGGTCGATGAACGAGTTGGGCCGGCCGGATTCCCGGGCGGCGGCGAGATCGCGCCCGTTGGCGGCGATGATCCGCGCCTCGGCCGCCCTGATCGCCTGGGCAGCCGTGCGCAGTGCTTCTGTCTTGGCTTCGGCGGAGGCAACCGAGAGCGCGCGCGCAGCCAATCGCGCCTGCCGGCCGAGGCCCAGCATCAGCTCTTCGACATTGGCCGGCTCATCACTGAGCCGCTCCGGTCTGTTCATATCGCCTGTCCTGGCGCGCGCCGTTTCGACGCGCGGCTCGCGCCGCATACGCCAGGATAGCACCGTTTCCAAGGGAAATTGAGGGCGCCCTGCCCGGATGGCTTATGCTTTTCAGCGCCTCAACCGGCGGCCCGCCGTTCCTTGAGGGTCAGCCCGCGCGAGGTGCGGAACGTGAGCCAGGAGAACAGGAACACGTCGACCGCGGCGGCGGCTCCACCGAGGATCATGGCGATCACCTGGTAGGTGGTGAGCTTGTCCGGCGAGTACTGCCAGACAGCCACCGCGTAGGCGACCACGAGCAGCGGCAGGAACGACAGCACGAGGCCGAGGAACATGCCATGCTCGCGGCCGGTCGACTGGCGGATCGCATTTATACCCTGAAGCGCGGTGTAGCCGAGCGCCACCAGCCCGACCGTCATCACGCTCCACATGCCTTGATCGACGCTCGCCGTTTCCGGAGCATAGCGTCCGAGCACGACCGCGAGCAGCGCCGCGGCAAATATCACCGACAACAGTGCGCGAAGCATTGCAAAGCCCTCCGCAAGTTCGCTCCTGAGTCGTTCCTTAACGTGCTCGGGGACCCGCACGCAAGACCGATACCTGAGGATATACAGAAGGGTGTGGCCTATTTCCGGCCGGCCCTCGGCGAATGGCGAGCGGTGAGCGCCATGTCGTCGCGGTGAATGAGCTCGGCACGGCCCTCAAAGCCCAGGATGCCGGCGATCTCGCCGCTCCGCTTGCCGATGATTCGGTCGGCGTCGGCGCGCGCGTAGGCGATGAGCCCGCGTCCGAGCTCGCGTCCGTCGATGGCGCGGATCATCACCGCATCGCCTCGGTCGAACTCGCCCTCGAGGCGCTTCACGCCCGCCGGCAGCAGGCTCTTGCCGGCGGCGAGCGCGGCCTCGGCGCCCGCATCGATCAGCACCGTACCCTTGGGCTCGAGGCGGCCGGCGATCCACCGCTTTCTCGCCGCCACCGGGTCGGAGGAAGCGAGGAACCATGTGGACGGCTTGCCCTGCGAGAGGCCCTTGAGCGGATTGTTCTCCTTGCCGGAGGTGATCACCATGTGCGTGCCGGCGCCGACCGCGATCTTGGCCGCCTCGATCTTGGTCTTCATGCCGCCGCGGGAAAGCTCGGTACCGGCGTCACCGGCCATCGCCTCGATCTCCGCCGTGATCGCGCCGACCTCGTCGAGCCGCACGGCATCGTTGCTGGTGCCCGGCGGCGCCGTGTAGAGCCCGTCGACATCCGAGAGCAGCACCAGGCAGTCGGCGCTCATCATCGAGGCGACGCGCGCGGAAAGTCGGTCGTTGTCGCCGTAGCGGATCTCGGTCGTGGCCACCGTGTCGTTCTCGTTGACGACGGGGATTGCCTTCAAGCCGATCAGCGTCTCGATCGTCTGCCGCGCGTTGAGATAGCGCCGGCGCTCCTCGGTGTCGGCGAGCGTCAGCAGGATCTGCGCCGCGATCAGCCCCCGCGCGCGGAACCGTTCCTGATAGGCGTGCGCAAGCCCGATCTGTCCGACGGCAGCCGCTGCCTGCGACTGCTCGAGCGCCAGCGCGCCTTTAGGGAGCGCGATCATGCGGCGGCCGAGCGCGATCGCGCCGGACGAGACGAGGATCAGCTCCTTGCCCTGCCGGGCGAGATCGGCGGCGTCGTCGGCGAGCGCGTCGAGCCAGTCCGACTTGAGCCGTCCGGTATCGCGGTCGACGAGCAGCGCCGAGCCGATCTTGACGACGATGCGGCGCGCATCCGTCCATTGCGGGCGGCTCGTCGCGGGCTTTTTCGGCGCTTTGTCGGACATGCGGTATCTGCCGGCAGGAAAGGGTCGCCACGCATAGCAGAAAACCTCGGCCGCCGCAGGTCGGCCTGCGGGCCAGACCGCTCGGCCGTTGAGGACGGCGCCGCTCGCGGATATGATTAACGCCTGCGACTGGCCATGCGCTTGCCCGAAGAATCCTGAGGAACGTGCGTGTGTCGCGGGAAACGCTTTTGCGCCCAAAGTCATTTGAAAGGACACGGCAATGGCAGACGCAACGACTGCGGCAGCCACCTCCTCCATCCCGCGTGACATCGTCGAGCTGCTGGCAGCCGGTCCCAAGACGACCGTGAAGCTCGCCTACAGCCTGCTGGGTCAGGCCGCGCCGGCCATTGATCGAACGCGGGCGGCAGACCCTGTCCGTACGCTGCTGCGCGACGACCACGATTGGGCGCGAGAGGGCATCCCGCTCGAGCTGTGCGAGTTCCTCGCCTACAAGTCCGCCCTCGCCTATCACCCGGGGGACGTCATCGGCCACAACCTCAAGACCTGCTGCGAGGGCATCGACAGCTTTGCCTACTTCGACGCCACGACGGACAAGGACAGCAGCATTCCGGCCGTCGACACCCAGGGCTACGGCTTCCGCTACCAGGGCAAGGCCTTCGTCATCATGCGGGGTACGTCGACCTGGTCGGATTGGAAGGGCAACCTGCGGGACCTCCTGACCGACCCGGGGCCGGTCTCCGAGAAGGAGAGAGCTGCCGCGAAGAAGGCCCTCGACAAGGGGTTCAAACGACTTGAGCGCACCCACGGGGACCTCCGGCCGCTGATCGGGGAGCTGAAGCCCGGCCGCCATCTGGGCTTTCTGATCGGCTGGGCGGCAATCCGCCCTCAGATCGAGTCCTGGCTGCGGTTCGTCCTCCGCGACGAGGCGATACCGCTGGTGTTCGCCGGCCATTCGCTCGGCGGTGCCCTCGCGGTCCTCGGCGCCTACGACTTTGCCTCGGCCTCTCCGCCGCGAAAGGTCGCGGGGGTGGTCACGTTCGGCGCGCCGATGGCCGGCAACCAGGAGTTTTCCGAACGCTACAACGCCTTGCTCGGTGCCCGCACGGTGCGGATCGAGGCAAAGACGGACAAGGTGCCCGAGCTCGCCCGGAGAGGCGGCTACGTGCATGTCGCTGGCGACAGGCTATGGGAGTTCGCCGAGCAGCCGCTGATATCGAAGGCAGCATTCCAGGACGTCATCAAGAAGGCCCTGGAGGAGGTCGCCAAGCGTCAGGCGAGTGCGCAGCAGACGGCGAAGCCGGCGGATGCCAAATCAGGGCAGGCGCCCGCCGCCTCCGATCAGGGCAAGTCCGACGGGAATGCAGGCGTGTGGGTATTCGCCGTGGTCATCGGCCTCTTCGCCGCGGTGATCGGTCTGTTCGTCGTCAAGCGCCTGATCGACTCCCACAGCGTCCAGCAGCGCTATGCGGCCTATCTCAGCACGCTCTCCTACCAGCGCCTGAGGCAGCTCCGGGCGGGCGATCTCGATCTCGCCAACAGGGACCTCGAGGAGCACCTGCGCTTCATCCGCGGCCGGGTCCCTGAAGGTCCCGAGATCCCGAAGGAGCTGGTGAAGCTCTACCGGAAGCTCTGTGACCCGATCCGCGAGCTGCCGGTCCGGCTGCAGCCGATGGATGACCTGAAGACCTTCTTTCAGGAGCCCGACAGGGTGCGCATCATCTGAGCGCGGCGCTGGTCAGCGCACGAGGTGCCTATCGGCGTAGACCTCGCCGAGTAGGCATTCGAGGCCGATTGCCTCGAGGCTCAGGACGTCATCTGCCACCAGCGGTTCTGGGTCTGCCGGCCACGCGCCGTCCGCACCCCGGCGCAACAGCTCGGCGCGAACTTCGGTCGAGGAGACGACCAGGATCTCCTTGACCGTCGGGATGGTGGCATAGGCCCAGACGTTGTCCCAGGTGTCGGCCGCGTTGCCGGGCGAGAGCATCTCGATCAGCAGGATCGGGTCGGGAAATGTGCGCTGGCCGGGCTCGTTGGGCGTACAGGTAACGCCGAGATCGGGAACGCGCAGGTTGATATCGGCCCTGACCCGCGTCTCGACCGCGGGCTCGGTCGCCACCCAGCAGCGACTGCCGCCCGACTTCACATGATTACCAACGATCCGGGCCAGATTGGCCTGGATCAGCCCATGCGTGGCGCTGCCGGGCGACATGGCGCGCGGCTCGCCGTCGACGAGCTGAAAGGCTTGGCCGCTGCCGTCGCCCGGCCAGTCGAGGAACTCGGCCACGGTCATCATCGGAGGAACGGTTCTGCGCTTAGTAGAAGCCATGGGGCCCGGGCTTGACGCTGCTCAAAGACGGCAGGCGACTTATATCATAGCTGCCACATTGCCGGCGATGTACGCCGTTAATGATGTTGGCCGGGCCGGCACCTCATTGATTCCCGGCCTCTTTGAGCCTATCCGCGAGCCCGATGTACGTGAGACCGCACATAGTCTGGCTTCGCCTTCTGATCGCGGTGCTGTTCGCCTCGGCGACGGTGCTGAGCCTGGCGATTCCGACTGCGGTCCCAGCCATCGGCCACGGCATGGAGGCCCATCAGTCTCACGAAGCGGCGCCGCCCTGCCACGGTGAGGAGCAGGCGCCGATGCCGAAGGTGGACGTTGCGGCCCAACTGTTGTGTCTCGCCTGCGTAATTCACTGCATGGGCGCCACCACGCTGGATGCTGCGGCGGGTCTGCCGCATCCGAGCCGTTGGCTGCGCTATGTGGTGGCGGACCAGACCGCCCACGGAGTCGAGCCGGCCGGTCTCGAGCGTCCGCCGGACCTTCAGGCTTGAGCCGTCAACTCTGACGATCTTCGCGCTGACGCCGCCCGCCTGGTGCGCGCGCGTCGGCCGACCATTCAACTCCATTAGGACGAGAGACCAATGAGGAAGATCCTGATACCCGCGGCTGCCATCGCGGCTGCCGCCTTCGCCACCTATGCCCTCGCCCAGGGCATGCAGCACGGTGGACCCATGAAGAAGGACATGCCCATGCAGGGCCAGCAGATGCCGGGCATGATGCACGACATGGGCAGCATGGGCGGCATGGGCAGTATGAAGCCCAAGGGCGACAACGGCCCGTCGAGCCTTGCCCTCCATGGCGTCAACGCGAAAATGCACGAGGCCATGGACATCACCTACACCGGCATCGCCGACCGCGACTTCGTCACCGGCATGATCCCCCACCACCAGGGTGCGATCGACATGGCCAAGGTGGTGCTGGCCTTCGGCAAGGACCCGGAGGTCAAGAAGCTCGCCGAGGACATCATCAAGGCGCAGGAGCAGGAGATCGCCTGGATGAAGTCGTGGCTGGCCAAGACCACGAAGTAGCTGAAATAGCTATCGTGTGAACGAGGCGGCGGGCTCGGGTCCGCCGCCTTTTGTAGCAGCCACGACACACGGCGCGGCATTCGCAAGCGTGTCCGCACTCCGCCGCACTCCGGCCAGATTGACGACCACACTTTTGCGGCGGCGGCATCCCGCCCTTCTACGTCTGCTGTCGATCCTGCGGCAGAATAACAAATGTCTCTTTACACCGGGGGCACGCCCCCGGTGCTCATAAGGTACGAGGGGTGGGATGCCCGACACCGCCGGCCCGCAGGAGACCATCGAAGCCCTGCGACTGGCGGGCGCGCCGCTGCAGTCGGCCGAGGATGTCGCAAAATACTTCGACGTTCCGCTCGGCCGCCTGATCTGGATTCTCTATCGCGCACCGGACGAGGAGCGCTACCGGCACTTCGAGATCCCGAAGCGCTCCGGTGGCATGCGCCAGATCCATGCCCCCCACGGCCTCGTCCGCGAGCTGCAGGACAAGCTGCACATAGAGCTCGGCCGCCTCTATCGCGCCCACCCGAGCGCGCATGGCTTCATCGACGGGCGCAGCGTTGCGACCAACGCCGCCGATCACACGGCCAAGCGCTGGGTGCTCAACATCGATCTCGAGGATTTTTTCCCGACCATCAACTTCGGCCGCATCCGCGGTCTCTTCCTCAAGTCCCCGTTCGACATGGCGCCGGCTGCCGCCACCGTGTGTGCGCAGATCGTCACCTACCGCAACGGCCTGCCGCAGGGCGCGCCGACCTCGCCGCTGCTTTCCAACTTCATCGCCTCCTCGCTCGATCGCCGCCTCTTGAGGCTCGCGCGTCAGCACAAGCTCGCCTATTCGCGCTACGCCGACGACATCACCTTCTCGACCGACCTGCCCGAGTTCCCGCCGAGCTTTGCTATCCGTGAGCAGATCGAGGGCGGCGGCTTCAAGGTCGCGGCCGGCGATGCGCTGGAGCAGGCGATCCGCGCCTGCGGCTTCTCCATCAACGCGAAGAAGGTGCGCATCCAGGGCCGGGGCGTGCATCAGAGCGTCACCGGGCTTTGCGTCAACGCGCGCGTCAACGTCGAGCGCGAGCGCATCCGCCGCATCCGCGCCATGCTCCATGCCTGGCGCAAGTTCGGGCTGGCGAAGGCGGCAGCCGAGCATTTCGAGAAGCACCGCGGTCCGGGCCGGCGCCGCGTGCCGGATGACGCAGAGCGGTCTTACCGCAACATCCTCTACGGCCACCTCTCGTTCGTGAAGATGGTGCGCGGCACCGCTGACCCGGTATACCTCAAGCTCTGCGCCCAGGTGCTCGACCTCGATCCCAACCCGTCGAAGTTCATCCGCCAGATGGTGTTCGGCGCCGGCGACTACGACATCTTCATCAGCCACGCCAGCGAGGACAAGGTTGAGATCGCGCGGCCCATCTTCGAGGCCTGCGAACGGCTTGGGCTCAAGGCCTTCCTCGACGAGGAGCACATCGACTGGGGCGAGACCTTCACCCGGAAGATCAACCTGGCGCTCGGCGCCGCCCGCACCGTGCTCGCGGTCATCTCGAGCAACTCGGTCAACAAGGACTGGCCGCTGACCGAGGTCAACACCGCGCTGGGGCTCGAGGTCAACGGCGAGAAGACCGTCGTCGCCCTCGTCGTCGGCCGGCCGGAC
>JBIOVC010000201.1:0-6354 GCA_044867545.1 Hyphomicrobiaceae bacterium
TTGCCGCCCGTCGCAACGGTGGTGGAACGGCTCAGAGCCGATCGGCGTATCATGCTGGCGGTGGTGAACGTCCGGTACTCACTTCTTCCCCCGTCCCAGGACACCGAAAGCGGTGTCGCCGCGAAGCCGGCTGAAAAGACCCAACAAAAGCTGCAGGACGAGAAGCGGCCGCAAGCGCTCAAGCATGGCGACAGTCGCAGGACCCCGTCGCAGCCATCGGCCAGCCCGGACAGGTCCGAGAGTGCGAGCTTACGTCCTCCGCCGCGACGGGCCGACCAAGTGGCCGAGCTGCTCGCTGGGGACCCGGATGAAGCGAGGCGCATGCGGCGAGTATGCGGCGACATTCTGGGCGATCCCGCGGGATACGACCAAGCCTTGGCGGAGCTCTGTCGGAATCTGACGAGCAGGTGATCTGCTATGCGGCGGTCCGGAACGCCCCCGGACACGCAAATGGAATGCCCTAAGCCGCCTTCTCCAGCGCCCTGCTCCACTTGCCCGTCGCCGCGAGGCCGTTCATCCGCGCCCGGTGCGAGAACGCGCGCTGACCGGCCGCGGTATTCTCGGGCTTCCCGCCCCACGCCTTGAGCGCCGCGGCCTGCAATGCGCGGCCATAGGAGAACGTCAGCGCCCAGGGATGCGGGCCCGCCGCATTCATCAGCGACAGATGCTCGGTCGCCGCTTCGTCCGACTGGCCGCCCGACAGGAACGCGATGCCGGGCACCGCCGCGGGCACTGTCGCCTTGAGGCACCGAATCGTCTTCTCGGCAACCTCCGCCGCGCTCGCCTGCTTTGGCGACTTCTGCCCGGCGATCACCATGTTCGGCTTCAGCACGATGCCTTCCAGATCGACGTTCGCCTCATAGAGCTCGTGGAACTGCGTCTTCAGCACCCACTCGGTGACCTTGAAGCAGGCGTCGATGCCATGGGCGGAATGCGGGCCGTCCATCAGCACCTCGGGCTCGACGATCGGCACGATCCCCGCTTCCTGACAGAGCGCGGCGTAGCGCGCGAGCGCGTGCGCGTTGGCCTTGATGCAGTTCCAGGTCGGGCAGCCCTCCGCGATGGTGATCACCGCGCGCCACTTCGCGAACCGCGCGCCGAGCTTGTGGTACTCGGCAAGCCGCTCGCGCAATCCGTCGAGACCTTCGGTCACGGTCTCGATCTTGGATGTCGGGCCGGCGAGCGGCTTTGCGCCGGTATCGACCTTGACGCCGGGGATCGAGCCGGCGGCCTTGATGACATTGGCGAGCGGCGTCCCGTCCTTGGCCTTCTGCCGCAGCGTCTCGTCGAACAGGATGACGCCGGAGATATTGTCGCGCATCGCCTCGCTCGCGCGGAACAGCATCTCGCGGTAGTCGCGCCTCGTATCGGCCGTGCTCTCGGCGCCGATCGAGTCGAACCGTTTCTTGATCGTGCCCGAGCTTTCGTCGGCGGCGAGGATGCCCCTGCCGGGCGCCACCATGGCCTGGGCGATGTCTGCGAGCGATTGCGTCATGTGAAGCCACCTCATGACTGGACGGTGTGAGCGTTTCCCTGGCGCCTGAATTAGCGCGGATATCGCTCAGAGGCCAGAGCCGGTCGACGACCGGGGCTAACGCCGCAAGGAGCGGTGGGTTCTATGCGAGGTTGAAAAAGCGCCTCAGACGAAACGCCGCTCCGACGGGCGCGGCTCGCCGATGAAGGTCACGCCGAAGTGGCGCCCGTCCTGCCAGACGAGCCGGCAGTCGATCTCGACCTGCTGCGGACAGAAATGGATGGTGAGCTCGGCGGGAAGCTCGATCGCCGAGCGGCTCGGCCGGAAGCCCTGGTAGTCGAGCTCGATCCGCGCTCCCGCCTCCGACAGGTCGCGGATGGTGCAGGCGAGCGCCGTGGCGGGATCCCCGGACCAGACGAACGCCGCTACTCTGTACTGTGGCTCGCGCTGCGCGGTGCGGCGGCAGACCATCGCCTCGTCGGCGGCGCGCGGTGAGGCCGTCCCAATGAGATAGGTGCGGTCCGTTGCCTCGTCGAACAGATCGGAATCCATGGGCGCGACCGGGTTCAAAGACAGACGATATGCGTCCTCTATCCCGCATCGTAACCGAAAAGTTGCAAAGCATGCCTTAACGCGAGCATTGATGCGCAACCAATGCGCAATAAGTGCGCCATTGATGCGCCGCCGGTGCGCCGCTAGTGCGCATTAGTGAGCAGCAAAGGCGCCGTCCGCTGGATGATACGAGCTGCCAGCGGGGCCGCGTTGAGACCGGCCGTGACCCGCCCTCGCGTCTCCTCGCTGGGCCTCGGTTCGTGTAGCGTCACCAAGAGAACGTACCGCGGCTGGCTGATCGGGAATGCCGCGAGGAACGAGGCGATAACCGCGGTCTCTCGGTAGCCGCCGCCGGCCGCGATCTCTGCCGTGCCGGTCTTGCCGCCAACCTCGTAGCCCGGCACATCGGCGCGCCTGCCGCTGCCGCCGGGCTGGGTGACGTTGCGCCGGAGCAGGTCCCGGATCCGCGCGCTGGTCTCCGGGCTGATCACCCGCTCCGCCGGCTGGGCGGAGGGGAGGAAGCCCGACCGCGCAACGAACGTTGGCGTGATGCGCCTGCCGCCGTTGACGAGTGCTGCGGCCGCCGCAGCGAACTGGAGCGGTGCCACCGCGATGCCGTGACCATAGGAGACGGTCACGAGCGAGGTATTGTCCCATCGGCCGGGCAATTGCGGCGCCGCGATCGGGCCGGCCTCGGTGCGCGTCGGCTCGGTCAGTCCAAGCCGCTCGAGGAATGCACGCTCCCTGTCGATGCCGGCGGCGAGCGCGATCCGGCCCGCTCCGACGTTGGAGGACCGGACGAAGATCTCGCGCACCGTGAGCGGCCGTCCCGCCGGATAGAGGTCGCGGATCAGGAATCGCCCGAGCTGCAGCGGCACGCGCACATCGATGACCGTATCGAGGTTGACGACCCCCGCATCGAGCGCCATCGCCAGCGTTATGGTCTTGAAGATCGAGCCGAGCTCGTAGGTTGCTGTGCGCAGACGGTCGATCCGGTCGGCGTCCTGCGCTTCGAGCGGACGCGATGGATCGGCATCCGGCAGCGAGGCCGCACCCAGTACTTCCCCGCTCTCCACATCGAGGATGACGGCGGAGGCGCCGGTCGCCGAATAGCGGGCGATTGCGGCCGCGAGCTCCTCCTCGATGCCGTGCTGTACGCCGAGATCGATCGTCGTCCTGAGCGGCGGCCTTTCAGCGTCAGGTGCTGCAAGCGCCGTCTCGACGCCGAGCGCTTCATCGACGTAGCGCTCGAGGCCGCTCAAGCCCCGGTTATCGACGCTGACGCTGCCGAGCACGTGGCCCGCGAGCCGGCCCGCCGGATAGGTCCGGATCGGCTCGCGCCGGAAGCCGAGCCCCGGAAGCCCGAGGTCATGGATGCGCTGCGCAAGACCCGGTGTCATACCGCGCCGCACCCAGACGAAACGCCGGCTACGGTCGGCGAGCTGCCTGCCGAGTTGCGCCCGGTCGAGGTCCGGCAGCACTTCCGCGAGCCGATCGACCACCTCGTCACGGTCGAGGATGACACTGGGGTCCGCGAACAGCGAGTGGCCTTCGAGGTCGGTCGCCAGCAGCCGGCCGTTACGGTCTGTGATGTCGGGGCGCGCGTAGCTTTCCGCGATCGGCTCGGCCGCCTGCAGGCGCAGCGTTCCCTGCTTCATGCCGGCGAGGCGCACGAGCTGTCCGCCGACAGCGAGGAACGCCATCGCGACGGCCGTTGCGAGCCAGAGCGCGCGGATCGGGCTCTCCGCCCGTGCAATTGATCGTGCAGCCATATCCCGCCTCACCGCCCTGCCCCGCCAGCCGGCGGATCGGCAGCCGCACGGCGCACCGGAAGGTCTTCCAGCCGTTGGGACTGGCGCGGCGTCGCGGGCCCCATCCCGAGCTGGCGGGCGGCAGGCTCGATGCGCGACGGACGGGAGAGGTACGCCCAGTCGGCCTTCAGCACAGCGATCTCGCTGTTGAGCCGCTCGCGGTGGCGTTCGGCGGACTGCACCTCGATCTCGAGGCGCCGCGTCTCCGAGGTCACCGCATACAACACGAATGCGGAGACCAGCATCAGCACCAGAGCAAGGCCGGTGACGGCACCTCGCATGCGACCCCCCAAATAGCTACGCGCGGGTCAGGGAAGCGTCATGCGCGGCAGCCCGAGTGCGTCTTCATCGAACGGCCACGCCGCCGCGTCGGTGCGCTCGCCGACCCTGAGCTTGGCCGATCGCGCCCTCGGATTGGCCGCGACCTCCCGTTCAGACGGTCTTAACGCTCTGTGGTTAACGATTCGGAAACTCGGGCGCCGCGAATCCGCGGCAGGCGGAAGATGACGCGAGCGCGGCGCCGAGCCCTGCGCCCGCTCGCCGAGGAAGCGCTTGATGATCCGGTCCTCGAGCGAATGGAAGGTGACGGCAACGAGCCTGGCGCCCGGCTTCAGCAGGATCTCCGCGGCAGCGAGCCCCCGCGCCAGCTCGCCGAGCTCATCGTTCACGTGGAGCCGCAGCGCCTGGAACGTGCGGGTCGCCGGATGCTTGCCCTTGCCCCCGCGTCCGCCGAGCGCCTTTGCGACGATCTCGGCGAGATCGAGCGTGCGCAGGATCGGCTTCTTGCTCCGTCGCCGCACGATCTGAGCCGCGATCGCACGTGATCGCCGCTCCTCGCCGAGCTCGAAGAGGATGTCGGCAAGCTCGCTCTCCGGCGCCGAGTTGACGACGTCCGCCGCCGATGGGTCGGAGGTCGATCCGGACATCCGCATGTCGAGCGGACCGTCGCTTTGGAAAGAAAAGCCGCGCTCGGGCTCATCGAGCTGCATCGACGAGACGCCGAGATCGAAGACGATGCCGTCGATGGTGGCGGCATTCGAGGCCGCGTCATCGAGAAGCGCGCCAAAAGGGCTCTGCCTGAGAGTCAACCGCGGGGGGAACTGGGCGGCGAGAGTGGCCCCGCCGACGATCGCAGCCGGATCGCGATCGAGCGCCAGTACCTCGCATCGTGCCGCTTCGAGGATCGCCCGCGTGTAGCCGCCGGCGCCGAACGTCGCGTCAATATACCGGCCGCCGTCTCGCGGTTGGAGCTGGTCGATCACCTCCGGCAGCAACACGGGAACATGACGGGTCAGGCCAAGGGCGACCTTCGCTGGCCGGCGAGGTTCGCGACCCGTCATCGTTCCCGTGCTCCGCCATCGCCGCCTTGAGTACCCCCGCTCCCAGGGCGGCGCCCCGCTGCAAACAGCCGTCGATGGTCTTGCACCTTCTGGCGCGCGCGTGTGCGCCGCTCGATGAATTTCTCGGGCTCCCACATCTGAAACTTGTCGCCCAGGCCGACAAAAGTGATCTGGCCGGAAAGGCCGGCATGCGCCCTGAGCGCTTCAGGAAGCACGATGCGGCCGTCCTGGTCGATGCTGAGCACGTGGACATCGCCATAGAGCGCGACAGAAAGCTCGTCCCGCTCGTCCGAATAGTCCGGCAGGCCGCTGAGAAGCTGATCGATCTTCTGCGCAAGCCGCTCGCCGCCTGCATCGAGCGCCGGAGCATCGAGCGAGGGGTAGCAATAGATACCTCCTGCGCTCCCCTGGGCATAGCCGTCGCGCTCGAGCACCGCGCGGAATGAGGCAGGGATTGAGACCCGTCCCTTGGCGTCGATCTTGTTGGTGAATGTCGAGACAAAGCGGTCCATCCCCGGAAACGAAGCCTCGCCTGACGCCTGACCCACTCGGACGGTGACCAAATCAAACCCGCTGGCACTACGGCCGGGACGTGGCGGTCGCTCGAGCCTCGGCCCTCAACGAGGCCGGCGCCTCGACCACGTTCCCGTGCCCGTAGTGCGGACGGGCATTCGTGGGATCGCATGGAATTTCATGGGCGTCAATGGAAGATTAACCTTTCCACAGGCCCGCACCAAACGCCGGTGCGCACGTTACTTTCGCGACACACCGCACGCGGTGCGCGTCTCATTCCGTGGGCGGAAGAAAAGTGCCAGTCGGCCTGTAAGCCGGGTTCTGTCTGGAGGCGCGAGCCTCCGCGACGGCCATTCATCTGGGGCGTCCATTGCTGGACGCCTCGGGCAACCAACCCGGATGGCGGAGCCTGGAAACCGGCCCTGGCCACGCGTTGCCGCGCGCCATGCCATCCCTATTTGGTCTTGCTCCCGGTGGGGTTTGCCGTGCCGCGTCCGTTGCCGTCCGCGCGGTGCGCTCTTACCGCACCGTTTCACCCTTGCCTGGATCGGCCGAAGCTGATCCAGGCGGTCTGTTCTCTGTGGCACTTTCCCTGGGGTCGCCCCCGGCGGCCGTTAGCCGCCACCGTGCTTCCATGGAGCCCGGACTTTCCTCCACCGGAGTG
>JBIOVC010000202.1:0-3131 GCA_044867545.1 Hyphomicrobiaceae bacterium
TCTTCCTGACGTGCGCGATCGTAGCTTCTACTGCCGGCATTCTATTCTCCCACCCTCATCTCGACGCCCGAGCGCGCCCGAGAGGGCGCGGCTGCCAGCGCATAAGTCTCTTGTGTTGCGAGGCCGCGGGCGATGGCTCTCCAGGCCTCGAGGAAGGCATCGACGTCGCGGGCCTCGCTGTTCCAGCCGAGGCTCGCCCGGATCGCGCTCTCCGCCAGCTCGGGCGCAACGCCCATCGCGGCCATCACGTGGCTGACGCCCAGCTTGCCGGAGGAGCACGCGGCACCTGCGCCGATGGCGACGCCGGCCAGATCCATCCGGATCACGGTGGTCGCGGCGGCCGAGCCCGGCAGTGCGATGCACGAGGTATTGGCGAGCCGCGGCGCGCCGGCGCCGATCACCACGGCGGATGGCGTCTCGCGCGCGACGGCCGCCTCCAGCCGGTTGCGGAGAGCACCAAGCTCCGCCGCGCGGTCGAGGTCGCGGGCTGCTGCGGCGGCTGCGCCGAACCCGGCGATGGCGGCGACGTTCTCGGTACCGGAGCGGCGGCGGCGCTCCTGGCCTCCGCCGCGGATCGCCGGGGCGAGGTCGAGGCCGTCACGGATGACGAGCGCGCCGACGCCCTTCGGGCCGCCGAGCTTGTGAGAGGAGAGCGACATCAGATCGACGCCGAGGCCGGCAAAGTCAACGGAGATGCGGCCCGCGGCCTGCACCGCATCGGTGTGGACGAGCCAGCCTTTCGCGCGCGCTGCTGTGGCGATCTCCGCCACCGGTTGCAGCACGCCGGTCTCGTTGTTGGCGAGCTGCGCCGAGACGAGCGTTCGTCCCGGGCGATCGGCCACCTCGAGTGCGACGATGCCGTCGGCCGATACCGCCATCTCGATGGTATCGACGGCCGAGAATGCCGCGGGGGCCAGCACTGAATCATGCTCGATACCGGCGACCAGCACGGTGTCCCAGCCGGCGGTCACAGCCCAGTTGTTGGATTCGGTTGCTCCGCTCGTGACCACGACCTCCGAGGGCCTTGCATTGACGAGCGCCGCGATCTGCTCCCGTGCGGACTCGATGAGCGCGCGCGCCTTACGCCCCTCGGCGTGCACGGAGGATGCGTTGCCGGCAACGTCGAGCGCCGCGAGCATGGCGGCGCGGGCCTCGGGCCGCAGCGGCGCCGACGCGTTGTGGTCGAGATATGTCCGTGTCGCACTCATTCCATTCTGGCTTCTGCGAGAGGCACCTCGGTCCCGGCACGGCCATGCGCCGGCATTCCGTCCAGCACGTCCTGCAGGCTGATGCCGGTCAGGAAGCCGCGGATCTGCCCGCCCAGCGCATGCCACAAGTCGTGGGTCAGGCACTTCTCAACGCCGTTGCAGCCGGTACCCTCCTCGCCCATGCAGCGCGTCATGCGCGTGCCTTCGTCGACGGCGACCATGATCTCGGCAACGCTGATTGCGGCAGCGGGGCGGCCCAGGCGGTAACCGCCGGCACGGCCGCGCTCGCTCGCCACCAGGCCAGCGCGGCGCAGCCGAAGGAAGAGCTGCTCCAGATAGGTCATGGGCAGGCTCTGCCGCTCGGCAATCGCCGAAAGCGGCACGGCACCGGCGCCGCCGTACTTGGCAAGATCGGCCATCGCCATCACCGCGTAGCGGCCTCGTGTGGTCAGCTCCACGCCGAACTCCTGGCTTCCATCCGGGCCCGTCCGCCACGCCCCTTGCGCAAGCACACCGCTGTTGTGCTATGAGGGCGTGCCGAAACCCACGGTCTGGTCCGAACAGCAGTTCACCGCTTGTTTCGAACCATTCTAAATCCAACTGACTATGGTAATCCCGAGCCGGGAAGTCAAGATTTCTTGCTGCCCGCGGCGTGGGTCATTGACGGTTCGGCAGGCCGAACCGCGAAAAATCGCGTTGAACCCCCGGAACGAGCCGCAAAGCGATGCCTGAACTGATCATCAACGGCCCCGCCGGCCGCCTCGAGGCGCGCTACCACCACGAGCCCGATCCCAGGAGCCCGATCGCGCTGATCCTTCATCCCCACCCGCAGTTCGGCGGGACGATGAACAACCAGATCGTCTACCACCTGTACTACACCTTCGCGGAGCGCGGCTTCTCGGTGCTGCGGTTCAATTTCCGCGGGGTCGGCCGCAGCCAGGGCTTCTTCGACAACGGGCCCGGCGAGCTTGCGGATGCGGCCTCCGCGCTCGACTGGCTGCAGATCGCCAAGCCCGACGCCAAGGCCTGCTGGATCGCGGGCGTGTCGTTCGGCACCTGGATCGCGATGCAGCTCCTGATGCGGAGGCCCGAGATCGACTCGTTCATCTGCGTCGCCCCACCCGCCAACCTCTACGACTTCAGCTTCCTCGCGCCCTGCCCCTCGTCGGGCCTCGTCGTCAACGGGGAGCGGGACCGCGTGGTGCCGTCGGCGTCGGTCGCCGAGCTGGCGGCCAAGACCAAGACGCAGAAGGGGATCAAGATCGAGCACCAGATAATCCCCGGCGCCAACCACTTCTTCGAAGGCGAGGACAAGCTCGCGGCGCTGAAAGAGGTGGTCGGCACCTATGTCGACATACACATGAAGCGGATCGCCGAGGAAGCGGCGGCGAAGGAGTAGGGGGCGCCTTCCTCGCGAATGGCCCGACCCTACCGCGCGAGCTCCTTCAGCCCGCGGCGGATCAGGCGGGCGATGTCGGCCTCGGCGCCAAGCTCCTTGGCGGCCATTGCGATCGCCGCCGACGCCTGCGCCGGCTGGTAGCCCAGATTGGTGAGCGCGGAGATCGCCTCGGCAGCGGCATCGCCGGTGGGTGCAGCCTGTGCGCCATGCCCGTTGGCGCCGGCCGACGCGATGACGTTGAGGCCGGCTACAGTGAGTGCCGGCGCTTTGTCCTTCAATTCCGAGACGATGCGCTGGGCGAGCTTCTTGCCGACGCCCGGCGATTGCTCGACGGCAGCCCAGTCGCCGAGCGCCACCGCGTTGGCGAGATCGCGCGGCGACAGCGTGCCGAGCACCGACAGCGCGACCTTGGCGCCGACGCCCTGGATGGTTTGCAGGATGCGGAACCAGGCACGCTCGACCTCGCTCGTGAAGCCGAACAGGCGGATCGCGTCCTCGCGCACATGGGTCTCGATGGCGAGCGT
>JBIOVC010000203.1:0-12135 GCA_044867545.1 Hyphomicrobiaceae bacterium
CGAGCTGATCAAGGCAGCGCGCACCAACGGCGCGCGGGTCGTCAACGGCGCCGGCATGTGCGTGCACCAGGCTGCAGAAAGCTTCCGGTTGTTCACCGGCATTGCGCCGGATATCGCCCGCATGCACTGCACCTTCCACGCCGCCGCGGCCCTCCGCGACCGCTCTTCACCGGAAACCGCAAATGGGTAGAGGTGTCAGCCATGAGGACGTCGATCGCCACCGTCTCTCTGAGCGGCAGCCTGGGTGAGAAGCTCGAGGCCATCGCCGCCGCCCGGTTCGATGCCGTCGAGATCTTCGAGAACGATCTGCTCTCCTCCAGCGGCACGCCGGCTGACGTGCGCCGGGCCGTCGCCGACCTCGGCCTCGAGGTCGTTACTCTGCAGCCGTTCCGCGATTTCGAGGGCCTGCCCGACGACAAGCGGGCGCGCGCCTTCGCCCGCGCCGAGCGCAAGTTTGACATCATGCAGGAGCTCGGCTGCGACCTGCTCATGATCTGCAGCAACGTGTCGGCGGATTCGCTCGGCGGCATCGACCGCGCTGCCGCCGACCTTCACGCATTGGGTGAGCGGGCCGCAGCACGCGGGTTGCGCATCGCCTTCGAGGCGCTGGCCTGGGGGCGACACATCAACGACTATCGCGATGCCTGGGAGGTTGTCCGCCGGGCGAACCATCCAGCCGTCGGGCTCGTGCTCGACACCTTCCACATCCTGGCGCGCAAGACCGAGCTCAACACCATCCGCGCTATACCGCGCGATAAGATCTTCCTCGTGCAGGTCGCGGACGCACCGATACTGCAAATGGACTATCTCTCCTGGAGCCGGCACTTCCGCAACTTCCCGGGTCAGGGCGACTTGCCGCTGGTCGGATTCATGGAAGCACTTGTCGCGACCGGCTATGACGGCGCGCTCTCGCTCGAGATCTTCAACGACCAGTTCCGGGCAGGCTCCGCGCGCCGGGTGGCCGTCGACGGCCACCGGTCGCTACGCTACCTGCTCGATCAGCTGGCGAACAAGACCGGGAAGCTCGTTGCGGGTGCGCCCAGGCTTCCGCCACGAGCGGTTTGCAGCGGCGCCGAGTTCATTGAGTTCGCCATCGACGAAGCGAGTGCGGTGAAGCTCGAGGTGCTGCTGGTGGGGCTCGGCTTCCGCAGGGCAGGACAGCACAAGTCGAAGGCCGTGACGCGCTGGACCCAGGGCGCCATCAACCTCGTCGTGAACCTGGAGAAGGAGGGGTTCGCCCACTCGTTCAACATCACACACGGCTCCGCGGTGTGCGCGATCGGGCTCAAGGTGGATGACGCGGCGGCGACCTTCGACCGGGCGACCCTGCTGCTCGATCAGCCGTTTCGACAGGCTGTGGGGCCCGGCGAGCTCGAGATCCCGGCGGTCCGCGGCGTCGGTGGCAGCCTCGTTTATCTCCTCGATGCCAAGAGCGAGCTGGGGCGGGTCTGGGATATCGAGTTCGAGGACACCGGCGAGGGCCATTCGAACGCCGCAGGCCTGCTCGCCGTTGACCACATCTCGCAGTCCATGCACTACGAGGAGGTGCTGACCTGGCTGCTCTTTTACACCTCGCTGCTCCACGTGACGAAGTCGCCGGTGCAGGACGTCGCCGACCCGGCCGGACTGGTCAGGAGCCAGGTGATCCAGTCCGAGGACGGCGGCATTCGCATCATCCTCAACGCCTCGCAGAGCCAGCGCACGCAATCCTCTCGGTTCCTGACCGAGCTATTCGGCTCGGGCGTGCAGCACATCGCTTTCGCAACGACCGACATTGTGGCGACTGTCGCTCGCCTCAAGCAGAACGGCGTGAAGCTCCTGCCCATCCCGGAGAACTACTACGACAACCTGGAAGCCAACACCGATCTGCCGGCCGAGCGGATCGCGATGCTGAAAGCGAACAACATCCTCTATGACCGTGATGGGGACGGTGAGTACCTGCAGGTCTACACCGATACCTTCGAGCATCGTTTCTTCTTCGAGATGGTCGAGCGGCGAGGCGGCTACAACGGCTACGGGGCCACCAACGCGCCGATCAGGCTCGCCGCGCAGGCTAGGGCGATGCCGGTGTGAGCGCTGAGGCAACCTATGCCCCGGTAGGCGCAGGCGTCCGTGACCATCCGGGGAGCAGCATGACGCCCTATCCGCACGCGCTCAGCGGTAGCCGATGCCGGCAATGTAGTCGATCAGCACCCGTTCCTGGAATTGCTCGTACTCGAACAGCGCTTGCATGGCATCGCGGATATCGAGAATGCCGAGCGGCTTGCGGTTCGCGCCGAGCACGGGCACGTTCTGGAGCTTTCGCGCGGTCATCGTCTGCCAAACGCTGTAGACGTCGTCGTCTGGCTCGCAAGATACGAAGGGCCGGCTCATCAGTAGGGCGACCGGCGCATCTGCAACTCCCGCGGCCGCAAGATGTCGGACGAGATCGGATTTGGTGAGGACACCGGCCGCGCTGGTATCGCTGCAAACGACGACCAGGCCAATGCCGGGGCGGGAAAGAGAAAACGCGGCGGTTTGCAGTGTGGCATCGACGCCGACCACCGCGAGACGAGCGGAGGTAGCCGCGCCGAGATTGTCGATGCGCATGACATCCTCCTAAAGACCCCGGTTCCGCAGCCGGTCGAGCGGCGCAGCGATGCTGCGAGCGTCGCCCAGAAAGGGGTGCACCGTCGGGCGAGCCGTTGACCCTGCCTCGCGGACAAGCCTTCTGTCGTCATCGAACTGATCGCCCTGGCCGACGTAGAAGACACTCGTATCGCATCCGGCGTTCAGAGCTCCGTGCCTCGTCGAGACCGACCTCAAGGTGGATTGGATTGACTGGCGGGTCAGAGCCATCTCGATCCTCCTTGTCTCAATAGAGGGACCTGCAAATGGATATCGGTCGCGATGGTGGGTCCCTGAGCTACGATTCCCGAAAAGGGGGGATCGCCGATCGTCGAGCGACCGGACATCGGCGATCTCCCTGCAGTGCTGGTGATAGGGTCTCCAGCTACTCCGCGATGAACGCGAGCAGGTCCGGATTCACCACATCGGCATGGGTTGTGCACATGCCGTGCGGAAAGCTCTTGTAGACCTTGAGGGTCCCCTTCTTCAGGAGCTTGGCGGAAAGTGGCGCCGAGTCGGCGATCGGCACAATCTGGTCGTCGTCGCCGTGCATGACGAGCGTCGACACGGCGATCGTCTTCAGATCCTCGGTGAAGTCGGTCTCCGAAAAGGCCTTGATGCTGTCGTAGTGCGCCTTGGCGCCGCCCACCATCGCCTGCCGCCACCAGTTCTGGATGACGCCGGGGACTGATTTCGCGCCCGGCCGGTTGAAGCCATAGAAGGGACCGCTCGCGAAATCGAGATAGAACTGCGCCCGGTTGCCGGCGAGCGCCTTGCGCAGGCCGTCGAACACCTCGATCGGCAAGCCACCCGGGTTGGCCGGCGTCTTCACCATGATCGGCGGCACGGCGCCGATGAGCACGAGTTTCGCGACACGACCCTGAGGCTCGCCATGCCGTGCGACGTAGCGGGTCGCCTCGCCGCCGCCCGTGGAGTGGCCGATATGGACGGAGTTTCTCAGATCAAGGTGCTCGACCACGGCAGCAATGTCGGCGGCGTAGTGGTCCATGTCGTGACCATCGCTCACCTGTGCCGAGCGGCCATGACCGCGGCGGTCATGGGCGACGACGCGGTAGCCCTTGCCAAGGAAATACAGCATCTGGGTATCCCAATCGTCGCCGCTCAGCGGCCAGCCGTGGTGGAAGACGATCGGCCGGGCATTCTTCGGGCCCCAGTCCTTGTAAAAGATCTCGGTGCCGTCCTTGGTGGTGATGGTGCTCATGGCGTGGGTTCCTATGCTTGCGTGAGGGGAGGGCAAGATGTGCCTTGGCGGGCCGCTTGCTCAGCGAGGGCAGAATGCGACGGGCCGCCCTGCCAGCCTATTGGACATAAGTACTTGTCGGCCAATGCCGAAGTATAGGAGTAACAAGCTCAACGAGAGGCAACTTGAAGACCTGCAGCCTAGGTCGTCTCGGTCTCGCGCAGTGCCTCAGGTAGCGCCTCCCAGACGCGAATGAGCTCTCCAATCGATGCAGCCTGCATCTTCCTCATCACGTTGCTGCGGTGGAGCTTCACGGTAATCTCGCTGATGCCGAGGTCGAAGGCGATCTGCTTGTTGAGCCGTCCATGCGCGACCTCGCGGAACACCTGCCGCTCTCGCGGCGTGAGGGTGGCGAGCCGCTCCGTATGCTGCTTGACGACTCCTGCCGCTGCCCTCTGCGCAGTATCCCTTGCGATGCCTGCAGTCACCGCATCGAGCAAGCTCTGATCCCGCACGGGTTTGGTCAGAAAGTCGACCGCCCCTGCCTTCATGGCGCGGACCGTCATCTGGATGTCGCCATGTCCGGTAAGAAAGATGATGGGCTTGGCATCCCCGTTCATGGCGAGATGGTTCTGGAGGTCAAGCCCGCTCGCTCCGGGCATGCGCACGTCGAGGATGAGGCACCCAGGCCGATCGGGCACATCGGAGTCGAGCAACTCGCGTGTCGATGCGAAACAGGCGGAGTCGATCCCGACTGACAGCATGAGCTCCTGCAGCGCGGTCCGGATCCTCTCGTCGTCATCGACGATCAGGACGAGGGGCCGCTCTTCTCCAGCGCGGCTATTCGGCAAGAGTGGCTGACGTTGTGGGCGCAATGCCTGTGGGTCGTTTGGCATGTCATTTCGCCTCCGTCTACGCTACGAGTGCCTGACTGATCGCAGCCAGCATGGCCTGGCCGTCGAATGGCTTGCGAAAGAACCGATTGCCCTGGGCTACCGCGCGCTGCTGGTCTGCGATCTCGTGACGCCCGGTGATGAGGATGACCGGCAATTCAGGACGTACTTGCCGAACGAGCTTCTCGAGCTCGAAGCCATCGATGACAGGCATGCCGATGTCGGCGATGAGGCAGTCTGCTTCCGACAGAGCAGCCTCATCATCGAGGAACGATCTGGCCGATCTGAACGACCGAACCGAATAGCCTGCCGACTCCAGCAGATCCCTTAGGGATTCGAGAAGGCGGAGGTCATCATCGACAACGGCCACTGTGGACTCTCCAAGGTGCATTCAGGTATTTCCTGCTCGTCTCGAGTGAGTGATGGGTATCTGAAGTTTCTCTGCGATCCTCACCAGATCTGCGAGCGAGGCCGCCTCCATCTTCTGCATGATCTTGCCGCGATGGATCTGGAGCGTGACCTCGCTGATGCCGAGCTCTGCAGCCGCCTGCTTGTTGAGCAGCCCGCTGACTACCAACGGGAGCACTTCGCGTTCACGGGGTGTAAGGCTGGCGAGACGCTGCCGCAGGACCTCGACCTCTGCGCGCCCCTGCCGTGCTTGCCGATCCCGCTCGACGGCCGATTCGATCGCCGCAAGCAAATCGCGTTCCGTGAATGGCTTTGTCAGGAAATCGACCGCGCCGTGCTTGATCGCGCGCACGGACGATGGAATGTCTCCGTGCCCTGTAAGGAAAACGATGGGCGGATGATCTCCGTGCGAAATCTGCCTCTGAAAGTCCAGGCCGTTGATATCGGGCAACTCGACGTCCAGGATCAAACAGGCAGGCAGATCCGACCTGGGATGCGCGATGTATTCACCTGCGGACCCGAACGCGACAGCTCGCCACCCGAGCGATGCGAGAAGCTCGGAGAGTGCTTCGCGCATGCGTACATCGTCGTCGACGATGAAGACGATGAAGTCCTCTGGCTTCATGCAGCGTCCCTCGCTTGGATCGGCAGCGTGAAGGCAAGCGTCGTTCCTCTCGGCTCATTGTCGGTGGCCCACAGCCGCCCATCATGCGCCTCGATGATCGAGCGGCAGATGGCGAGACCCATGCCCATGCCATCTTTCTTGGTCGAGAAGAACGGTTCGAAGATGCGCTCCGGTTCTTTCACGCCGGCCCCAAGGTCTCGGACCTCTACACGGATCGTGTCGGCGCCGTCGCGAACGGAGCATATCCGTATCCGCCTCGGACTTCCTGCTGCCGTGTCCAAAGCATCGATGGCGTTGCGGATCAGGTTGACGAGGACCTGCTGCATCTGAACCCGGTCGATGAGAGTCGGCGGCAGACTTTGGTCCAACTCGGTCTTGAGCTGGACATTCCGCATGGCGAGCTCGTTCGCCATCAGCCGACAAACCTCGCTGATGACCTCGGTCATATCCGCGCGTGATCTGGCTTGGCCCATCTGGCTGAAAAGCGCGCGGATGCGACTGACCACATCGGACGCTGAGTTGGCGTCGCGAATGATGCGCTCCAAAGTCATTGCCGCCCGTTCGAGATTGGGAGGGGTGGCGGACAGCCAGCGGCGACACGCGTGCGAGGTCGCCACGATCGCGGCCAGGGGTTGGTTGACCTCATGCGCTATGGAGGCTGAGAGCTCTGCGAGGCTGGCCGCCTGAGTGGCACGCGCGAGCTTGTCCTGTGCTCTGCGCAGAGCCTCTTCGGCGCGCATCTGATCGTCTATGTCGTGGCAGAGCCCGTACCATTGGAGGATGCGCCCGCTCTCGTCCCTCAGCGGCTCCCCGCCGGCCGACATCCAGCGATAGACCCCATCCGCGCGGCGCAGGCGATAGTTGAGGGAGAAGCTCTCGCCGGTGACAAGGGAGCGGTTGAGAGCCTCACCGACCCTGGCCTTGTCGTCGGGATGGACGAGGGCCCCTATGGCGGCTGCCAGCGCCCTCGTTTCTGGTTTGTCGTATTCTCCTACATCCAGGCCAAAGAACTCGATCATCCGCTTGCTGAAGAAAACGGGCTCGCCCTCGGGAGACAGCCGCCAGAGGTAGCTCGGGACCATGTCGACAAGCTGCGAGAGCTCCCGCTGCTGGTCGCGCAACGCCTCCTGCGCGCGCACCTCGTCGTCGATGTCGATGGAAATCGCGTACCATTGCACAATCGCTCCGCTCTCATCTCGCAGCGGTTCCGCGCGGCCATCGACCCAGCGATACGCGCCGTCCGCACGACGCATGCGATACTTCATGGAGTAGGGCTCGCCGGTGACGAGCGAGTTGCGGACCGTCGCCAGCAGGTTGGCGGAATCATCGGGATGGACGAGAGTCCGTATGGCCGCCGACAGCCGGCTCATGTCCGGCTTGTCCAATTGCGTTACGTCGTTCAAACCGAAGAAGTCGAGCAGGCGCTTGTTGAAGAAGATCGGCTTGCCTTCGGGCGTCAGACGTCTGATGTGGACCGGGACCATATTGACGAGCTGCGAGAGCTCGCGCTCGCTTTGACGCAATGTGAGTAGCGCCGACTGGTGCTGCCGGGATATGGCGGCCACGATGAGCGCCGAAAATGCCGAGATCGCCAGAAAAAGCTGCAGCATGATCTGCTTTTGCTTCTGGGACTCGGGATCGCCGACGAACTGGCTGGCGCCGGATATCGTGACTATCACTGTGATCAGAGCGAGGAGGGTCAAGACGACGGCAACACCTTTGAACTCGAAGCGCACCGCGGCCCAAAGCAGCGGCGGCATGATGATGTAGGCAAAAGGCAGGTAGTAGCTGCTCAGGGAAAGGGCGGCGACACCAAGAAAGATCAGCCCCAGGGCGCCGGCTTCCATCCATTGCGCAGGCGTTAGCTGGGCCATGCGGCGCCAGTTCTGGATCACGACCAGCGCCGGCGGTGCCACCAGCAGGACACCGGTGGCATCCCCGATCCACCATAGTGGCCAAGCCGCTGTGAAGGATTGCGATTGTATGCCGAACCACGCGAGTGTCGCGCTCCCGACCGTTGCGCTTACGGCTGGCGCAATCCCAGCGCCCAGCACGACGAGCGCGAGAACTTCCCGCAGGTCTTCCAGCCGAACCGGGCGCCTGCATGCCCGGTTCACGAGCCATGCGCCGACCGCCGCTTCAAGGGCGTTACCGACATAGATCAGGAAGGCTGCAGGCAGCGGACTGTGGAACCACAAGAAGTTGCCGAGCAGCTCAGCGAGACATCCTGCGAGCACCCACCACGGCCAGCTGGGCGTGGAGGCAACGACAAGCGTTGCGATAAAAAGCCCGGCCGGAGGCCAAATGGAGATGCCTGTTCCAGGTACGATTGCGAGCAACTGTGCGAATCCGCAGCCTAAGACATAGGCCGCAAAAAAGAGCCCCAGGTGCAGGAGGTGGGGACGGTGCAATCGGACATTGACCAACCAGCTCAGGACAACGCCGGCGCCACGAACCGCGGCCGGCGGAATGTGACGCCCTGGTGAAACGCCTGCCTTGATCACGGGGATGCTCCTAGCCAACTCCGGCGCCTCGGCGTCTGCACAGCCGAGGATCATCGCGCTCGAATGGAAGCTTGTGGCGACAATACCAGAGCGATCCCTCGCAGCATGTAATGGAAATGTATGAGGAGCGCGCGGCGTCTGTCGGGGCAGGCGCCTCGTGCGTTTGACGTAGACACAATGCGCCCGTTGCCGCCCTGAATAGAGACCTAGGAGGGTTAAGGCGCTCGCCTGCCGCTTCGTTGACCACGGTTGGAAACCGGAAAAGTCTGCCGTGTTCGCCATCACCCTTGCGTCCGGTTGACCCCTAGGGATTGTGGTGACGCTAAGAGGAGCGAGACCCGACCGTCGATCAGATGAAAGGTCAGCCCGACCCATGCCGGCGTAGCGGACATGCTGCTGCAATGGCGCGTCGGCGAGCGCTCTTCGGCACCCGTTCGAGCTACAGGCCGATCAGGGGGCTGCCCCGCAAAATCAGGGGTTCGGCCGGAGTGCGCCAGGAGGCGGCGAGTGCAACCAAACAAGAACCTGCTTTGCACAGCCTAGACCAAGGTTCAGGTCGACCGATCGTTTGGCGAGCGGGACTGAACGCACGCACGATATCGGCGAGGCGGCAAAGCACGCAATTCTCGGGCGCGCCTCGCGGGCTCACCGGACGGCAAGTACAGGAAATGCAGCCCCTGAAGTGACACGGCACCGGTGGCGCCATCGTTCCGAAGCCATCAAGGAGAGGTGAAGTCATGAAGATCGTGGTCATCGGCGGGACGGGCCTGATCGGGTCAAAGGTCGTGGAGAAAGTAAGGCAGAAGGGCCATCAGGCCATTGCCGCCGCGCCGAACACCGGCGTCAACACGATCACTGGCGAAGGCTTGGCCGACGCGCTCGCCGATGCGGCGGTCGTCGTCGACGTGGCGAATTCGCCGTCATTCGAGGACAAGGCCGCGATGGACTTCTTCCAGACCGCCGGCAAGAACCTCACCGCAGCCGAAACAGCAGCCGGCGTCAGGCACCACGTCGCTCTCTCGGTGGTCGGCACCGAGCGCTTGCAGGCCAGTGGCTATTTCCGCGCCAAGCTCGCGCAGGAGGACCAGATCAAAAGCTCGCCCGTGCCGTACACGCTTGTGCGCGCCACGCAGTTCTTCGAGTTCATTCGCGGCATCGCACAGTCGGCCACTGAAGACGGCAAGGTGCGCCTGTCCCATTCCCTGTTCCAACCGATGGCCGCTGAGGATGTCGCGACCGCTGTTGCCGATGCGGCGCTTGCGGCGCCGGCGAACGGCACCGTCGAGATCGCGGGCCCCGAGGCGTTCCATATCGATGAGATCGTCGCCACGACGCTTGAGCATGACAAGGACCGGCGCAAGGTGGTTGTGGATCCGAACGCGCTCTACTTCGGCATCAAGCTGAACGATCAGTCGCTTGTTCCCGGCCCCGGAGCGCGACTTGGTCCCACCAAGTTCGACTGGTGGCTCACCCACGTTCCGCCGCCACCCAAAAGATAGCCACTCGCGACCGGACCTCCGCTGCGCGCCTAACCGATGAGATCGACCCATGCTTAAACAAGTCTGCATTGGCACAGCTATCCTGATGGGCTTGGCCGCCGTGGCCAACGGTATCTTCATGCTCGTCTCCCCCGCTCACTGGTACTTCTTGGTGCCCGGCGTAACCACGACCGGCGCGTTCAACCAGCACTTCATCCGCGATATCGGACTGATCTTCCTCTTCGTCGGAGCCGCGTTTCTGCTCGGAGCATCAAAGCCGCAATATCGCGTCGTACTTTGGGCGGCGCCCACGCTGTGGTTGGGAGGCCATGCGCTCTTCCACTTCTGGGAGGTCGCCGTCGGCATCTGCGCGCCGTCGGATCTCCTGCGTGATTTTCCCGCCGTCACACTCCCCGCCATCATCAGCGCGGGCCTCACTCTCTGGGCGGTTCACGACCTTCGCGCTGCCGAGCACGCTCCCGCCTCGCACCCGGAGCACAGAACCTCCGTCCCTGCTTGAAAGGAAGATCCCATGAAACTCTACTATTCTCCCAGCGCCTGCAGTCTGGCGGCTCATATCGCTTTTCGAGAGGCGGGCATTCACTTCGAGAGCGAGAAAGTGAACCTTCACACAAAGGTCACTGCCTCGGGTGCCGATTTCAACATCGTCAACCCCAAGGGTTATGTGCCGGCTCTGGTGCTCGATAGTGGTGAGCTCGTCACCGAAAACCTCGCCGTGCTCGACTACATCGCGACACAGGCTCCGGCACTTCGTGTCGAGGGTCCGCTCGGCCGCACGCGCCTGTTGGAAGCCCTGGCCTACATCTCGACTGAGTTGCACAAGAGCTTTCGGCCGTTCTTCAAAGGCGCCGGCGATGCCGAGAAGGCCAAGTCGGGCGCCTACATCACCAGCGAATGCAATACCTGGCCGACCGAACCCACGGGGACTACCTGTTTGGCGACAGCCCCAGTGTCGCTGATTTCTATCTTTTCGTGACGCTGCTCTGGGCTACCAAGTTCGCGGTGGCGATCCCTGCTCCGCTTGCAGCGCTGCGTGATCGGCTGAAGGCGCGTCCGGCGGTGCAGGCGGCCATGCAAGTCGAGGGCCTGATCCGGCCGCCCGTGCTGACCGCCGTGGATTGACCACCAACGATGCGACATGAGCGCGATGACCGGCGCGGCCGTTCACTCGACGTCAGCAAGAGATCAGCGGCGCGCCGCCGCCCGCGCGGCGCTCGCAGTGATGAAGGGCGGTAAGGGCTGGGTCGCCGAGGTCGATGACAGCGCGCTGGATTTTCTCGCCACGGAGATAAGCGAGCAGGTGATGCAGGAGTTGGCGAGGAGATGGGCACCCACGATGGGATATCCAACCCCGTTAACGCTGGCGGTAGTGGCTGAAAGAATCTACCGGCAAGCCGCGGTTGCCGCACTGGATGCATAGGAACCCGCGGTACACAGAAAGGCCGACATGCGGCAATCTGGCTTCAAGCAGTCACAGGCTCCGGCGACGGGTCGGAGCTGAACATGTACACCAGATAGCTTCTGCAAAGGAGTGCTCACATGGCACACGTTCTTCCCAGCGGCGGCGGCAAGGCTTTGATGAATGCCGACGACTCGGCGTTGCTCCTGCTCGATCACCAGGCAGGACTGTTTCACACGGTGAAGGACATCACGGTCGCGGAGCTGCGCGCGAACGTCTCTGCCCTCGCCCGGATCGCCACGCTGTTGAAGCTGCCCGTCATTACGACTGCATCGGTTCCGGATGGTCCCAATGGGCCCTTGATGCCGGAAATCGAGAAGCTCGCTCCGCATGCCGTCTACGTACCCAGAAAGGGCGAGGTGAATGCATGGGATAACGATCTCTTCGTCAAGACGGTACGCGAGACCGGTAGGAAGACGCTCATCATGGGCGGCGTGTGGACGAGCGTGTGCGTGATGTTTCCGGCGCTCGACGCAAAGGTCGCCGGATTCAACGTCTATGCAGTCATCGATGCGTCGGGCGATCCGACCGAGATGGCGTCCCGGACGACGCTTGCACGCTTCACGCAAGCTGGCGTTGTGCCAACCACCACCAATGCCGTAATCTGCGAGCTCCACAGAACGTGGGCTCGTCCCGACGCGGCTGAGATCGCCGACATCTACACCGTGGCCACACCCAGCTATCGGGCGGTCATCGAAAGCTTCCAGAGGGCGAAGGACGTTGGTTCGCGCGCCGATTAGCCCAGCGCTAGGCCGCCGGCCGGCTCCTTGAGCCGGCCCATGATCTACGCGCGCGCCCAGAGGCTCGACAGAATGATGTAAACGGCAAGCATCACCGTGGTCCAGAAGGCCATGGTGCCTGTCGGCCAGGTTCGCCCGAGCGCGCCCTCCGGGCCATGGTGGCGGTGCAGCGCGCGATCAAGCCTCGTCGCAGCGGACC
>JBIOVC010000204.1:0-9002 GCA_044867545.1 Hyphomicrobiaceae bacterium
GGTCAAGGATCTTCTTGGTCTCGACCATCATCTTCCATTCCTCCTTCGTGTATCCGTCCTCCATGAAGACGTCGATGTGAGGAATGACGTTGAAGGCGATCTCCTTGGTGAACTTTCCGGGCGGCACGTCCTCGCCTGGCACGTACTTGGACTTGGTCTGGTTCCAGAGCTCGTCCATGGCATCCTTGCCGGCGCCCGAGACCGACTGATAGGTCGACACGACCACGCGGCGAATCCGCGCCGCGTCGTGGAGCGGCTTCAGCACGACGACCATCTGGGCGGTCGAGCAGTTCGGGTTCGCAATGATGTTCTTCTTCCTGTAGCCGGCCACCGCATCGGCATTGACCTCCGGCACGATCAGCGGCACGTCCTGGTCGTAGCGCCAGGCCGACGAGTTATCGATGACGATGCACCCCTTGGCGCCGATCCTGGGCGACCACTCCTTCGAGACGGCGGACCCGGCCGACATCAGGCAGAAGTCGACCTTCCCGAAGTCGAACTGCTCGAGGTCCTGGCACTTGAGCGTGGCGTCGCCATAGGAGACCTCGACGCCCAGCGAGCGGCGCGAGGCGATGCAATGCACCTCGTCGGCCGGAAACTCGCGCTCGGCGAGCACATTGAGCATCTCGCGGCCCACGTTGCCCGTGGCGCCTACGACGGCGACCTTGTAGCCCATGGCTTAGTCCTTGGCCCTTGCTATGAAAAACGCCTCGGCACTGTCCCGACAGCAGAATGCGGGCGCGTTCCTTTACGCCCTTGCGGCTGACGGTTCAAGCGACAAACCCCTTGCCGGAGCTTCCGCTCCGGGTGTTAATCGAGCCTTAACCCGGCATAACACGAGCGCAAGGATACATCGCCGATGTATGACGACCTAGAGCTGTACATCGATGGCAAGTTCACGAAGGGGGCGAGCGGTACCGCCCAGGACGTGGTCAACCCCTCCAAGGACAACGTGCTCGGCAGCCTGCCGATGGCCGGCAAGGCTGAGCTCGACGCCGCCCTCGCGGCTGCGGACAAGGGCTTCAAGGTCTGGCGGAAGGTCACCGCCTACGAGCGCGCGAAGATCATGCGCAAGGCCGCCGACCTGATTCGGTCACGTGCCGAAAGCACTGCTCGGCTGATGACGCTCGAGCAGGGCAAGATCCTGGCCGAGTCGACGCTCGAGGTGCAGATGGCGGCCGAGGTCATCGACTGGTTCGGCGAGGAGGGCCGCCGGGCCTATGGCCGGATCATCCCCGCGAGGGCCGACGGCGTCCGCAACATGGTGATCCTGGAGCCGGTCGGCCCGGTCGCCGCGTTCAGCCCATGGAACTTCCCGGTCATGCAGGCGGCGCGCAAGATCGGCGGGGCGCTGGCAGCCGGCTGCTCCATCATCATCAAGTGCCCGGAGGAGACGCCGGGCTCCCCGCTCGCATTCGTCAAGTGCTTCCACGAGGCCGGACTGCCCGCCGGAGTCCTCAACCTCGTCTACGGCACGCCCTCCGAGATCTCGGAATACCTGATCCCCCACCCGGTGATCCGCAAGATCTCGTTCACCGGCTCGGTTCCCGTCGGCAAGCACTTGAATGCGCTCGCCGCGAGCCACATGAAGCGGGCGACCATGGAGCTCGGCGGCCACTCTCCTATGCTGATCTTCGACGACGTCGAGGTCGAGGACGTGGCGAAGCTCACTGGGGCCATGAAGTGGCGCAATGCCGGTCAGGTGTGCATCTCGCCGACGCGGTTCTTCGTGCACGAGAAGGTCTACGACAAGTTCGTCTCCAAGTTCACCGACATCGCGAAGAGCACGAGGGTTGGCGACGGGCTCGAGCCGACGAGCCGGATGGGTCCGCTGGCCAATCCCCGTCGCATCAATGCGATCGAAGGGTTCGTGCAGGATGCCCAGGAGAAGGGTGCCAAGGTCGCCACCGGCGGAAAGCGGATCGGCAATCAGGGCAACTTCTTCGAGCCGACCGTCCTGACCGACGTGCCCGAGAGCGCCCGTATCATGAACCAGGAGCCGTTCGGGCCGGTCGCCGTGATGCTGCGGTTCAAGGACACCGACGAGGTGCTGGAGCGCGCGAACAAGCTCCCCTTCGGGCTTGCGAGCTACGCCTTCACGCACGATGCCGCCAAGGCGACCAAGGTCGCCAACGCACTCGATCACGGCATGGTGTCGATCAACCACCATGGCCTTGCCGTGGCAGAGGTTCCGTTCGGCGGCGTCAAGGACTCAGGCTTCGGCCACGAAGGCGGTATCGAGGGCCTGATGGTCTACATGCAGGCGAAGTTCGTAAGCCACAAGGGCTGAGAGGCTAGGGCGCACGGCCCCGCCATCCCTTTACGTCGGCGTGCCGGCGAGGCGCCCGACGAACGAGCCGCACACCTGCGCAATGTTGCCTTCCGAGACGTCGCCGTCGATGTTCGCCGGGTTCGCGATCGCATCGAAGATGCCGCGCCTGGTCTCGAGCGACAGCCAGTAGTAGGGCATGCTCGTCACCGGGTTGGTGAGCCGCACCGACTTGCGCACGACGCCGGTGACCAGCGCCAGCGTCACCGGGCTGTAGCGGTAGATGAGCCGGACCTCCGGCACATCCTTCTCCGTGATTGGGCACAGGGTTCCGGGCCTGATGCGCCGGTTCTGCGGGGTATTGGCGGTGTAGGCAGAGACCGACTGATAGGCCCACAGCGCATGCGCGAAGCAGATGAGCTGCGCCTCCGTCGTGAACGGAGTCTCCTCGAGTGGCTGCCGCGCGAACGGAACGAGCTCCATCACGAACGCCTGATCGCGGGATTGCTTGGAGCCGGCAGGCAGCCATGCGAGGCACGCCCCCTCGAGCGGGTTCTTCCGGTCGAGCATCAGGATCCGGCCGACGCGCACCGTGACCGAGCTCGATCCGCGGTGA
Organism: Hyphomicrobiaceae bacterium; assembly: GCA_044867545.1. Classification (GTDB taxonomy): domain Bacteria; phylum Pseudomonadota; class Alphaproteobacteria; order Rhizobiales; family Hyphomicrobiaceae; genus DATLZB01. The sequence continues at coordinate 2,886 of JBIOVC010000204.1, forward strand.
AACGGGGTGATGCCTTCGAGCGCTCCGATGTCGCTGGACCTTGCCGGCGACCGCCGGCCGTTCTCGTCACGTCGTGAGGGATAGTGGAACCAGAGCTCCGCGCCGCCGTTCGAGCGCCAGACCCGATACTCGCCATCGCGGCAGACGACGCTCCTGCTTTGTGACACGGCGAGCCGGCCGATGATCTCGGCGTTGCCCCGTGTCCACTCGCATGGGAAGCCGAGCGCGTGTAGCCTCGTGCACATACGCATACCCCGCAAAACCGCCGCACCGCACTGCAGTCTTGCAGAATGTTGATGGCGTGAATATGCCGCCGGCGACACGAGGGCCGGGCAATGTGCGGCGCGGCTTGCCGGCGTCAGGCGGCTTGCCGCTCGAGCTCCTTGAGGATGGCAGCGCCCATTTCCGCGGTCCCGACGCTTCTCATGTTGGGCTGCATGATGTCGCCCGTCCGGTAGCCCTGGGCGAGCGCCCCGGAGATCGCCTTGTCGATCAGGTCGGCTTCGCGCGCCATGTTGAAGGAATACCTGAGGGCCATGCCGAAGCTCGCGATGCACGCGATCGGGTTCGCCTTGCCTTGTCCCGCGATGTCGGGCGCCGAGCCGTGCACCGGCTCGTACATCGCCCTGCTGCGACCCTTCGCGTCGGGTGCGCCGAGCGAAGCCGACGGCAGCATGCCGATCGATCCCGTCAGCATCGCCGCCTCGTCCGACAGCATGTCGCCGAACAGGTTATCGCAGACGATGACGTCGAACTGCTTCGGATTGCGGACGAGCTGCATGGCGCAGGCGTCCGCCAGGATGTGGTGCAGCTCGATGCCGGCGCCGTGCTTCTTGTGCGTCTCGATTACCACTTGGTTCCAAAGCACGCCGGTCCGCATCACGTTGCGCTTCTCGGCTGAATGCACCTTGTTCCGGCGTTTTCTCGCGAGGTCGAACGCAACCCGTGCAACGCGCGCGATCTCGCTCGTCGTGTAGACGGTGGTATCGACTGCGCGCTTCTCGCCGTTCTCGAGCGTCACGATCTCCTTGGGCTGGCCGAAATAGGTGCCGCCTGTCAGCTCGCGCAGGATCAGGATGTCGAGGCCCTCGACGTGCTCCCGCTTCAGCGATGACGCCTCCGCGAGCGCCGGATAGCAGATCGCCGGCCGCAGGTTGGCGAACAGGTCGAGATCCTTGCGTAGCCTGAGCAGCGCCGCCTCGGGACGGATGTCGTAGGGGACGTTGTCCCACTTCGGTCCCCCTACCGCGCCGAAGATAACGGCGTCGCTGGCATGCGCCTTCGCCATCGTCTCGTCCGTGATCGGCACGCCGATCTTGTCTATCGCCGCGCCGCCGACGACATCCGTTTCCGTATCGAACTTCGCCTTGTTGCCCTTCTTGTTGAAGAAGCCGACCACCCGCTCGACCTCGGTCATCACCTCGGGGCCGATGCCGTCGCCGGGAAGCAGGAGAAGCTGATGGTTGGCCATGGCCGGGGATATCCTTCGGTGCTGGTGTTAGTCTTGAACGGACGACGTCTGTTCGAGCGGGCGGCGCTCAGGATAGGAACGGTATCCTGAAGATCAGCAGGAAGCCATTGGCCGTGAGCAGCGCCCCGAGCAGCCCGAGCCCGACGCTCACGAAGACCAGGAACTCGCCCCCCGCCACGATTGCGACGGAGGCGAGCACGATGGCGATCTGCAGCAGTGCCTGCCCCCAGTCGAAATAGGGGTCCCGCTGCATGGCGAGATCGCGCACCTGCTCGAGGCTCTTGCCCCTCTCCCACAATTCGTCGAGCCCTTCCTTGCGTACCGGGTCGGTGGTGAGCGACTTTATCTGCTCGCGGTAGGCCTTGATCCGCCCCTCGACCACCGTGCGTGCCTGCGCCGGCATCGACAGGTTGGTGGCGAGGTCCGCCTCTAGGGTATCGGCCGCCAGGATGTAGCTCGTGCGCCGCATGTTCTTGGCCTGGAAGAACGCCCAGGTGTTGGTGGCATCGATGTTGGCGTTGGTTGCGTTCTTCGTGGCATTGCTGCCGCCGAGCGCGCAGATCGCCAGCACCACGGCGAGCACTCCGATATAAACGCCGATCAGCCTGTCGCGGGCGCGCGGCGCCTCGGCCTTCGCGGCGCGCTCGATTTCCTCCAGGACCACGAGCTCCCCCTGAATTCCCTCTGCGCCAAGCCGCCCCACCGGGCCCGCGCAACATTGACGATGCCCTCCCTATCGCGCAAAACGAAGCCGGTTTGCAACACCCGTTGCCGGCTCTGCGCGAGAACCTCTCGGCGCGCAGGCCATCCCTATCCGAGGCCAAGGACCTGAGAATGCAGAAGCGTCGCCCCGTCATGTTGGTTGTCCTGGACGGCTGGGGCTGGCGCGAAGACCCGGCCGACAATGCCGTCCTCCTGGCGCGGACGCCCGTTTTCGACCGTCTGTGGGCATCCTGCCCGCACGCCCTGCTACGGACCTCCGGCGGGGACGTCGGCCTGCCTGCGGGCCAGATGGGGAACTCCGAGGTCGGCCACCTCAACATCGGCGCCGGCCGCCGCGTAGTGCAGGACCTGCCGCGCATCGGCGAGGCGATCGCTAATCACGAGCTGGAACGAATGCCGGGCCTGATCGGCCTGATCGACCGGCTGCGGGCCTCCGGCGGCAGCTGCCACCTCGTCGGGCTCGTCTCGGCCGGCGGCGTCCATTCCCATCAGGACCACGCCGCCGCGCTGGCGCGGATCGTCGCCTCCGCCGGCATCCCGACCGTCGTCCACGCCATCACCGACGGCCGCGATACGCTCCCCCGCATTGCCGGCGAATGCATCGCGAACCTGATCGCAGCGCTTCCGCCCTCGGTGAGGATCGCCACCGTCTGCGGCCGCTACTACGCCATGGACCGCGACAAGCGCTGGGAACGGGTGGAGAAGGCCTATCGCGTCTTCGCCGACGGCGAAGGGCCGCGCTTCCCCGACGCACCGTCCGTCGTCGCCGATGCCTATGCCCATGACCTCAACGACGAGTTCGTTCTCCCCGCGGTGGTGGGCGACTACCGCGGCATGCGCGACGGCGACGGCGTGCTCTGCTTCAATTTCCGCGCCGACCGCGTACGCGAGATCCTGGCCGCCCTGCTCGACCCGGCCTTCACCGGCTTCCCGCGCCGGCGAGCGATCCGCTTCGCCGCTGCTGCCGGGATGACCGAGTACAGCACGGAGCTGAACGCGCTCCTGGAGACGATCTTCCAGACCCAGGCACTGACCAAGGTGCTGGGCGAGGTCGTCGCGGGCGCCGGCCGTACGCAGCTCCGCATGGCCGAGACCGAGAAGTACCCGCACGTCACCTACTTCCTCAATGGCGGCCGGGAGGAGCCCTACGCCGGCGAGGACCGCATCATGGTGCCCTCGCCGAAGGTCGCGACCTATGATCTCCAGCCGGAGATGTCGGCGCCGGAGCTGACCGATAAGGCCGTGGCCGCCATCCGCTCCGGCAAGTACGACCTGATCGTGCTGAACTACGCCAACCCCGACATGGTCGGCCACACCGGCAGCCTGCCGGCCGCCATCAAGGCGGTCGAGACCGTGGACAGCGGCCTAGGCCGCATCGCCGAGGCGATCCGCGAGTCGGGCGGCGCACTGCTCGTCACCGCCGACCATGGCAACTGCGAGATGATGCGCGACCCCGAGACCGGCGGCCCGCATACCGCGCACACGACGAACCCCGTCCCGGTCTTTCTTCTGGGCGGTGGCGTCTCCTCGTTGAAGGACGGCCGTCTCGCCGATCTCGCCCCGACCCTGCTCGAGCTGATGGAGTTGCCGAAGCCTGCTGAGATGAACGGCATATCGCTGCTCGGCGCGAAGCGGGCCGGCTGAATGCCGCGGGTGCCTCGGCGCGCTGTTATTGCTTCCGCGCGACCGCATCGATGCCCAGCACGTCGAGCATCGTGAAAAGGCCCGGGTCCTTGCCACGGCCCCACAGCGCGGCTCGCACCGCGCCGCGCGCAAAGATACCGCGGTCGGCCGCGCGATGCGTGAGCTCGATCCGTTCGCCGTCGCCGGCGAAGATCACCGTGTGGTCGCCGACAACGCTGCCGCCGCGCAGCGTCGCAAACCCGATGTCGCCGCGCTTGCGCTCGCCCGTGTGGCCGTCGCGCACCCGCACGCTGCGCTCGTCGAGATCGACGCCGCGTCCCTCGGCCGCCGCCCTGCCGAGCATCAGCGCCGTACCGGACGGCGCATCCACCTTGTGGCGGTGGTGCATCTCCAGAATCTCGATGTCGTAGTCCTCGTCGAGTGCTTGCGCGACCTTGCGCGCGAGCGCGACCAGCAGGTTGACGCCGAGACTCATGTTGCCGGCCTTGATCACCGTAGCGTGCCGGGCGGCTGCCTCGATCGCCCGCTCGTCTTCGCCGGAAAGTCCCGTCGTCCCGATCACATGCACGATCCGCGCGTTGGCGGCGAGGCCGACGAATTCGACCGTGGCTGCTGGCATGGTGAAATCGAGGATCGCATCGACCTCCGCGATCACCGCGAGCGGATCGTCGGTGATCTTGACGCCGAGGCTGCCGAGCCCGGCGAGGAAGCCGAGGTCCTGGCCGAGCGCGATCGATCCGGCGGGCTCGATGCCGCCCGCCAGCACGCAGCCCGGCGTCGCGTGGACAACGCGTACGAGCTCGCGTCCCATGCGCCCCGCCGCGCCCATGACCGCGATCTTCATATCGCTCATGCGATTCCCTCTGGTGCCGCTCTTGGGCGGTATAGCAATCGCCCGGGGCGAGCGAAAGACCGGCCGCCCGGCCGATGCCGGCTGGTCCACCGTTGCTCGGTTCACATCACCGGCCTGATGCAGTATTTGACCCTGACCACCAACGAAGGGAACGGGCCATGACACGTTCGGGCGCCGCTCGCCTGGCCGCCGCCCTCTTCTTGATCCTGGGCGCGTCGGCCGCTTCGGCCCAGGACAAGGGCATCAAGAGCCGATTCACCGCGATCGATCTCAATGCCTGTGAGCCCGTCAAAGCGGAGGGAGGTGACGCAAGCGCCTGGACCTGCGGCGGCCTGCCGGCCTATTCCGTCTACTTCGCCGAGCAGGGCTCGCGCCAGGCGATCAGCTTCGGATCGGACCCTCAGAGCTACCGTGCCGCCCGCCAGACGCTGGCTGCCCGCAACAATGCGCTCGACGCGCAGAAGCGCGCGACCGTCGAGTGGCGGGCCGAGCGTCGCGCCGGCTCCGACGTGCCCTACGCGGCGATCGTCCGCTATCGGACCAATCGCGACGGAGCACAGGGAGAGGTGCTCGTCGTCACCAAGATCGGCGAGCATGAATCCTGCCATGCCGCCTACATCGACGCGCTGGCGACTCCTCAGGCGATGGCGTTGGCGAGATCGTGGGCGGACAGCGAGGCGCGGAAGTTCGACTGTGCCGGCGAGCCGAAAGTCGTCGGCGTTCGCGGCAAGAGTCCAATGTGACAGTCAGCGCTCAATTCCAGACGAATGCGATCTTCGCGAGCTTGGCGCCGCCGATCCGCTCGACGGCCTCCGCCACCGGGCGCCCGCCCCGGTACCAGTAGAAGTCGGTCGCTCCGGAGTTCTCGGCGAGCGCCCAGACCACCAGCCCCTCGAGCCCGCGGAGGTCGAGAGCGTGCCGGCAGCTCTCGAACAGCCGCTCGCCGAGACCGAGCCCCTGATAGCGCGGGTCGAGATAGATCTCGTAGATCTCGCCCTCCGCCCTCAGCGATTTGCGATGGCGGGAGCGGCCGAACGTGGCGTACCCGGCGATCGTCGTGGCGACCTCGAGCACGAAGAGGCCGTCGTTGGAGCGCATCGCGCTGACCCACCATTCCGATCCACGGCGGCGGATCATGCCTTCAAGGTGCAAGTGCGGGATGATGCCCTGGTAGGCGACGCGCCATGAAGAGCTGAATACCGCGGCCAAAGCTTTGGCGTCCGCCGGCCTCGCCTTCCGTACGACGATCTGTGCGCTTTGTCCGAGCATGCTGCGATCCTAGCGCGAAGCGTGACACCGCACCTGCTTTTTTTCACGCCTCGGGTCCCGGATAAGGAACGGCCCTGGCAAGTCTGCCGAGGCCGGATGCTCATGCTCGTCTCGTCCGCGTGAGCGGAAGCCTGAATGCGCCTCGAGCGGCGTCAGG
>JBIOVC010000205.1:0-8360 GCA_044867545.1 Hyphomicrobiaceae bacterium
ACTCCTGGTCGTCTTGCCGCCCGTAGACGCCCGACATGCTCATGCAGCCGAGGCCGAGCTGCGAGACCTGGAAATCGGTGATCCCGAACTTGCTGTACTTCATGCCGCCTCCTTTTCCCTCTCCCCCTGCCTGAAGAGGCAGGGGGAGAGGGAGCGTACACGTGGCCCGGCCCTCCGCCTAGCTGCGCCTCGCCCTTGTGCGCCGCTTGGGCTCATCGAACCTGAGTGCGAGCAGCGCGGTGTGCAGCACCCGCAACGCCTCGTTCCGCGGCTTGTCCTTGTGCATCGCCACGTACACCTGGGACGGAATCGGCGGATCGAGAGGACGCACGATGACCTGATCGAGCCCCTTGACCGCAATCCGCACCTCCGCCGGAAGGATCGACACGCCGAGCCCCGCCTGCACCAAGGGGAGGATGCTGAGGCCTGAGTCGAGCTCCATGGTGGCGGCCGGCGCGCATTGGCGTTGCTCGAACCACCGCCGCACGAGCTCGTTGGTGTGCGTGCCGGGCGTGTAGAACATGAATGCCTTGTCGACCAGATGCTCGGGGCTGACCGCCGCAGGCGGGGCCCCCAGCGCCTTCGGCCAGAACGCCATCAGCGACGATTGGCAGACGACATCGATCGCCAGCGCCGGGTCGGCCGGCGGCGCCGGATTGTTCGCGAAGGCCAAGTCCGCCTCGTTGTTGACGACGCGCCGAAGCACGTCCTTCACCGGGCCGGCGACGACCGTCACCTCCAGACGCGGACAGCGCTTGCGCAGATCGAGCAGCAGCGGCGGCAGCACATAGGCCGCAAGCGTCGCGCTGGTTGCCACCCGCACGCGCGCCCATCCGCCGTCGCGATGGGTCCGCATCGCTTCCGTCACGAGGTCGGCCTGTTGCAGGAGATTGCGCGCATGCCGGCGCAGATCCTCGCCGGCCGCGGTCGGGTGCGCCTTCTTCCCCAGCCGGTCGAGCACCCGCACGCCGAGCCGGGCCTCGAGCTCTTTGACCTGCTGGCTGACGGCGGATTGCGTCAGGCTCAGCCGGCGGCCGGCTTCCGAGAAGCTTCCCGTGTCGGCGACGGCCAGGAACGTGCGGAGCTGGTCGAGGTTGAGGCTGCGCATCGGCTAGTAGAGAATCTTATCATAGTAAGAAAATCAATCGATTTCTCTATCGATCCGACGCACGGTACAGAGCTCTCGCCGCCTCAGTGAGGCGCGCCTGGCATCCCTGACCTCCGGGAGAAGTCATCATGGCAACCCACACCGCAAAATCGTTGTACGAGGTCCACGGGATTGCTCTCCAGTACAAGCGGAGCACCCCCGGACTGTTCACGCGGGTCGGCAACTTCGTCCGATCCTTGGCAAGCGACATCCAAAGTCGCCACCGCCTCCGCAGGGATCTGAAGCACCTCCAGTCGATGAGCGACCGCATGCTCGACGATATCGGCATCTCGCGCGGCGAGATCGAGCGCGCGGTGCGCCACGGTCGCCGCTAGTCCTGCCTAAGGTTGTCATCCCGGCCGAAGCGCGTAGCGCGGAGAGCCGGGACCCAGTGGCCATCGGATCAAGCCGGATATTGCGCAGCTTGCCCCGGCCTCCGAGCCGGGGCGCAATTCCGGGATGACATGTGGCTCGATCAAAGTCGGAATGGCTTTCGATCAATGGCGCTCAGCGTCCTTCACCTTCCCACCCTCAAGGCCCTCTCACTGCGACCGTTGCGCCCTGCGCTCTTGCCTCTGCGCCCCCGAGGCGGCATAGGGGATGCGCGCCGGCGCCAGCCCCTCGCCGGCCGAAAAGGACACCGCCGCAAGAATGACCGATCGCGCCGAGCCGGCCGAAACGCTGCCGATTCTTCGAATTTGGCGCCATCCCAGCTATGCGCTGTTCTTCCTCAGCGTCACGCCGAATTTCATCACGTCCTGGATCCAGCGGGTCGGCGTCGGCTGGCTCGCCTGGGAGCTCACCCACTCGACCGTCTGGCTGGGCGCCGTCGCCACTGCCGACCTTGCGCCGATCCTGCTGCTGGCACCGATCGCGGGCGCCATCACCGACCGCATCGATCCGCTCTGGCTTGCCCGCATCAGCCAGGTCTTCCTCGTCGCGCAGGCGATCCTGCTGTCGGTGCTTGCCGCCGCCGGTCTGCTGACCGTCGAGCTGCTGCTTGCGCTCTCGCTGGCAAGCGGCATCGCTCAGCCGTTCGTCCAGTCCTCGCGCATCAAGCTGCTCCCCGCTCTGATGCCGCGTGAAGAGTTCGCCACCGCGGTCGCCCTCGATTCGGTCGCCTTCCACGGCTCGCGTTTCCTCGGCCCCGCCATCGCTGCGTTCATCATCCCGACCGCAGGCGTCGGTGGGACATTCATCGCCCATGTCATCGGCTCGTCCGTGTTCATGGCGGCGCTCATGCTCGTGAAGACCCCCGCACGGGAGGTCCGCACCGACCGCCGCCACAGCATCGTTCTCGAGGTGAAGGAGGGCCTCGCCTACGCGAAGAGCCACGCCGGCATCGCGCCGGTCTTCATGGTGCTGACGGTGATATCGATGTTCATGCGCCCGGTTCAGGACATGTTGCCGGGCTTTGCCGGCGACATCTTCCATGCCGGCCCCGTCGGCCTTGCGTGGCTCGCATCGAGCATGGGTGCCGGCGCCATGGTCGCCTCGGCCCTGGTCGCAACCCACGGCCGGGTCGAGGGCCTTACGTATGCGTTGGTCTTCGGCTGCCTCGGCCTGGCCCTCGCAACGCTCGGCCTCGTCGCCACCGCCAACCTGTGGGTCGGCGTCGCCTTTGCAGCGCTGTCGGGCTTCATGCTGAACGGCATGTCCACCAGCATCCAGGTGCTGATCCAGACCGCGGTCTCCGAGGAGATGCGTGCCCGCGTGATGAGCCTCTACATCGTCATCTTCCGCGGCATCCCTGCGGTCGGCGCGCTCTTGGTCGGACTGGTCGCCGAGTCGCTCGGCCTGCGGCCGACCTTCGCGATCAGCGCGGCGCTCTGCCTCGCTGCCTGGCTCATGGTGATGCCGCGGCGACGGGACATCGCCGCGGCGCTCGAGACCAGGACGCCTTAACCGGCTCTATCGACAGTGGGCCGATCGATCGGCATAGCCAGGACGCGACTACGCAGCGCTACCAGCGCCGCCAGCGCGCGTATCTGGGTGCGTATCCGTAGCCATAGCCGCCGTAGAAGGAGTCGAAGTGCTGCGGCCTGACCACGTAGCCGTAGGCCGGAGGCGCGGCGTAGTACCGGATCGGCGCCGAGGGCCCATAGAAGCTGTAGACGGCGGGCGGCGGCGCATAGTACTGCACCGGCGGCGGGGCGAAATAGAGCGTAGGCGGACCATAGTAGCCGTAGGCGCGCGCCGGCGCGTACCCATACCCATTTCCGTGCCTGTAACCGTTCCCGTACCTGTAACCGTTCTCGTACCCGTACCCATTCCCGTATCCGTAACCGTTCCCGTATCCGTATCCGCAATTGCAGTCGCGCCACCCGCCGGCGGACGCACTGGTGGCGAGCGCCACGCTGCCGATCATCAGAGCCAGCCCCATCAGACGACTTCCGCGCATTTGAAGCCTCGTCAGTTACGTTGGTTCACCCGGCCTCCGGAACAGAACCACGTACCTACTACGGCCCGAACGCGCTCTGCACTCAGGCGAAACCCTGACAGTTAAGGAGGTATGTTTGGTGAAGAGAGAAATGCGCGTGCACGCACCGGAATGGCACAACCGTTGCGCTGACAGCCCGCAAACGCCGGCAAGGGCAAAGGCCAAGGCGCGCGAATGACGGCCCCGGTCACGCCCTCAGCGCACGGAGCATGTCCTCGAGATACTCCTCAGCGCTCGAGATCACCAGCATGGCGGCATGCGGCCGAAGCTGGCTCAGCGCCTTGGCGAGCGCAGCATCGGACTTGGCGGCGCTGCCGAGGACCAGCACTGTCGTCATCACCCGCTTCAGCGCACACGTCTCGCCGATGATCGCCGCTGCCTGCGGGTTCTCGCCGACCGTCGCCACCATCACCACGAGATCGGCGCCCTCGATCTCTTCCATCAGGTCCCGGGTGCGGCCGGCGAGGTCGCTCAGCCATCCGCTCATCGAGAAGCGCTCGCCCTCCCGCGGCGCGCTCGTGAAGCTCGACGCCGTGAGGAAGCTCGCCCGGTTCCACTGGGCCTTGGCGAGCTCCTTCACCGCTCGCTCGCTCGGGGCGTCCATCGCGATCACCTTGACCGAACGCGGCAGCGAGTTCGGTGCGTTGATCCGGAACCGCGACTCGGCCGCGGTCGTCACGCGCGCGCTCTCGCTCAGCATTGGCAGTCTCCTCGTTCGGTCGTCGATAACTACAACATTGCAATCGACAATACAGGCGCGCCTTGCTCGGCGACAATGCGACCACCCGGGGGACAGGTCAGCATTTTCAGGGGAAAAGAGCGGACGAAATCATACAAAGTGTTTGACCGGCCGTTTCTCTGCCGTAGTTTTGACGGCAACTGCTCTCAGTGTGATGGACATATATATTGGTCGCTGTAGATGTGGCTACGGACGGGGTCATCTGGCGCCGGCAAGGGAGGCGTATTTGGAATTCGTGCTGACAGGAGCCGCATGCCTTCTGGTAGGCGTGGTGCTCGGCTACCTCGGCGCGTACTGGCGTTACGCGCTGAAGCCGTACTTCGAGGAGCGGAGCTGGCGGTAAGTCGGCACGCTAAGGCTCGGTCTTGCGGATCGCCGTGACGCCGGCTGCCCCGCGCATCTGCCCGTCCCAGCGCTTGGCGAACGGCGCGTCGATACCGAACTGGTCGAGCACCCGGAACACGATGTGGTCGACGATATCGCCGACCGTCTGCGGCCGGTTGTAGAACGCGGGCATCGGCGGCAGCATGACGACGCCCATGCGCGCGAGCTTCAGCATGTTTTCCAGGTGCACCTCGGAGAGCGGGGTCTCCCGCACCACCAGCACCAGCCGGCGCCGCTCCTTCAGCACGACGTCCGCCGCCCGGTGCACGAGGTTGTCGCCGTAGCCGCTGGCGATTGCCGCCAGCGTGCGCACCGAGCACGGCATCACCACCATGCCGTCGGTCTTGAACGAGCCGGATGAGATCTCGGCGCCCATGTCGCCCTGGCTGTGCACCACGCTCGCCAGCGCCCGCACCTGCTCGACGGTGTAGCCCGTCTCGTGCTCGATGGTGCGCTGTGCCCACTTGGTGATGACGAGGTGGCCCTCGACCTCGCACGCCTTGAGCGCCTCGAGCAGGCGGATGCCGAAGATCGCACCCGTCGAGCCGCTCATGCCGACGATCAGGCGCTGCATCTGTGACCTCTCCCTGACATGCGCTGCGTGGGCGCCAGGATGAGCCCGATCGCTGGGCGTGGCAAGCGACACCGCACGCGACCGTCGCCGGGTAGTGAATCCGCGGTTGGCCCCTACCGCCTCACGCGCCGGTAGGCCTCGCCGGAATCGATCAGCGCATCGATGCAACCCGACGATATCTGGTCGGCCTTCGCCTCCATGCACGCCCTGAGCTGCAAGCTACCGGTCTTGTAGTTCGGGCAAAGCCGCTTGTAGTCGCCCTTGCACGCAGCCTGCACGCGCTTGCTGTAGGCGGCCTCTCCGCTGTCGGCGATCAGCGCCAGCGTGAAGCCGGCCGCGCCGGCGATCGCCAGCATCAGCACCGGGCGCCCCCAGGCGGCTGCCCCCCGTTCGTGTTGCATCGGACGTGTACCCATCAATGTTCGGCGTCGAGCAGCAGCTTCACTGCCGGAGCTCATCCAGCCGCATAGGGATTGTCACCTTTTCTCAGTTTGAACCGGATCGGCACGCCGGGCAAACCGAAACGCTCCCTAAGGCTATTGGTAAGGTAACGAATATAGGCCGCCGGAAGATCGTCAGCACGCTGGCAGAAGGCGATGAACGTCGGCGGCCTGGCCGAAGGTTGTGTAACGAACCGAATCCGGATGCTGCGGCCGCGGACCGCGGGCGGCGCATGCTTCTCGAGCGCCCACTGCAGCCAGCGGTTGAGCTCCGGCGTCGGGATTCGCCTGTTCCAGGATTCATACGCCTCGAGCGCCGCCGCGATCAGCTTGTCGAGGCCGCGCTCGGCGAGCGCCGAGATCGGCACCAGCGCGACGCCGGGCACCTGCGCCAGGCCCGACGCCGCCGTCTGCCGGATGTCCTTCAGGACTTTCTGCTTCTCGGCCACCGCATCCCACTTGTTGACCGCGATCACCATGGCGCGACCCTCCGTGGCGATAAGATCGCCGATCGACAGGTCCTGATGCTCGAGACCCTGCTCGGCATCGATCACCAGGATCACCACCTCCGCGAAGCGGATCGCCCGCAGCGTGTCGCCGACACCGAGCTTCTCGGCATACTCCTTGACCCTCGCCTTGCGCCGGAGCCCGGCGGTGTCGAACAGGCGCAACTGCCGCCCCTCGCGCACGAAGTCGGAGGCGACCGCGTCGCGGGTGAGCCCCGGCTCGGGACCCGTCAGCATCCGCTCCTCGCCGAGCAGCGCATTGACGAGCGTCGACTTGCCGACGTTCGGCCGGCCGACGACGGCGATGCGCAGAGGCCGGACGGTCTCGGTCGAAGCATCCGCCTCATCGCCGTCGGGTTTGTCGCGCCGCTGGCTGAGGCCCAGCGCGCCGGCGATGTCGTCTTCGAGCTCGCCGATCCCCTCGCCGTGCTCGGCCGAGATCGCGACCGGCTCGCCGAGGCCCAGCGCGAATGCCTCGTACATACCGTCGATGCCGTGCCGGCCCTCGCACTTGTTGGCGACCAGGATCGCCGGCTTGCCGGAGGCGAGCACCGCGCGCGCGAAAGTCTCGTCCGCTCCAAGCACACCCTCGCGCGCATCGATCACGAACAGCACGACGTCCGCCATCCGGATTGCGGCCTCCGTCTGCTCGCGCATGCGCGCCGCGAGCGATCCGGCCGCCCCCTCCTCGAGCCCGGCCGTATCGACAATCCTGACCGCGTGCCCCGCGATCTCCGCCTCTCCCTCGCGCCGGTCGCGGGTGAGACCCGGCATGCCGGCGACCAGCGCCTGGCGCTTGCCGGTCAGCCGGTTGAACAGCGTCGACTTGCCGACGTTCGGCCGGCCGACGATGGCGATGGTGGGCATGTCAGGCATCGACTCTCTCGGAAAGGGGTCAGACCCAGCGGGTCTGCCCCCCTGCGCTACCGCAAAAACCAACGCGAAGCGAGCCGTCTGAACAGCCCCGCGCAAGGTCCCTCGGCAAACGTGCAAGCATGGACCGACCGTGCGCATTGCCGGCATTCTTGCGGGCCGCGGCCGCATTGCTTGCTGCCGTCGCCGCCGGCGGGTGCGCCACCGAGAACAACTTCAACTCGGTCTATTCCATAGTCCCCGCCTATCATCTGGTCACCTCGCGGGACGCATATACGATCTACGACCGGCCCGACCTGCAGCGTGTCGCAATCACACCGAGCCGCGGCACCGCCATCGAGGCGCACATCATCGATCACATCCCCTTCGATCTGGCGAACCTTCAGGGGTCGCGCTCGCCGGGCTCGGACTACGTCATCCCGCTGCAGCAGTACTTCCAGGCAACCGGCCGGCGCTGCCAACTCACCAACGGCTATGTGCTGATGACCCCGCAATGGGAGTTTGCCTACGAATGCCAGCCCGGCACGTTCGAGCCGCAACAAGTGGCGAGCCCGTTCGAGCCCTACAAGTAGCGCAAAGCGCTCTCAGCCGGCTTTGACCAGCAGCACCCAGCGCCGCCCCTTTCCCGGCCAGTCCTCTTTGACGATCACGCGGTCGTCGACCGCCTTGTACCCCCTGCCCTCATAGAGCCGCCGCGCCGCAACGTTGGTATCTGCAACGATGATGCTGAGCCCGCGGCTGCCGGCCCCTGCTGCCTGAGCCTCAGCGAGGCCGAGCAGGTGGCTCGCGACCCCGCGCCGGCGGAAGGCCGGATAAGTGGCGAGCACGTTCACATACCAGGTGCCGGGCGCAAGGTTTTCCAGCTCCTGCAGCGGCACGAACATCGCCGGCATCTGGGGGTCGATCGGCTCGGGCGCCTCGGGCAGCGGATAGCCGACCAGCGCGCCTGCCACCTGTCCCTCGATCTCGGCGACCACGGCATTGCGGTAGGAGAAGCTTCCCTCCTCCCGCCGGGCACGGCGCCGGCCGACGTCCCACGCCGTCTCGCCGGCCCCGGCTGCGCGCGCCCACAGATGATGCGCCAACCCCTCGCTCGCCATATTCACGAACTCCGCAAGGTGATGGTCGTCCTCCAGCGTCGCCTTGCGTGTCTTGATCTGGTGCTCAGCCATCGCCGCCCTCCGGCAGACTTCAACCGTCCTTGCCCGTCACCTTGCCGCTGATCGCCGCCTGTGCCGCCGCAAGCCGCGCCACCGG
>JBIOVC010000206.1:0-3332 GCA_044867545.1 Hyphomicrobiaceae bacterium
GACATAGGTCGGATCGATATCCCGCGCCAGCGCCAGTCGGGTCGCGTCCCGGCGCTGGATCAGGAACAGCATCACCGCCCGGTGCCCGGCCGCCACCATCGCCGCGAGCTCGCCCAGGTGCTTTGCCCCGCGGGCCGTGACCGAATCCGGAAACTCCGCCAGCCCACGCCGGCGCATCATGTGCACATTCTTGATCTCGACGTAGCACGACCCCCGCTCCGGGCAGCCGAGCAGCAGATCGACGCGGCTGGCAACGCCGTACTTGACCTCGCGCCGAAGCTCCGGATAGCCGACGAGCGGCTTGATCCTACCCGCCGCGATTGCCTCTGCGACCAGGCGGTTCGGATGGCTCGTATTGACGCCAACGAGCATCGGTCCTGCACCCAGGTCCGCCTCCACCAGCTCCCAGGTGTGCCGGTATTTCCGGGTCGGACTGTCGCTCGTCGAGAGCCACACGACCGCTCCGGGGACGGCGAGGCCGAGCAGCGAGCCCGTGTTGGGGCAGGTCGCCGTCACCGCCTCTCCCGTATCGAGCACGACGTCGGCAAGAAAGCGCTTGTAGCGCCGGACGAGCCGGCCGCGCAGCAAAGGTGCTGGAAATCGCATGGGTTCACACGCTAAGGGATTTGGGCAGGGATCGACAAGACGCGCGCTGCCTCTGCCCGCCGTTGCAGGCTGGGCGACACTGCGGTCTCGTCTTTAGGAGTATCAGGCATGACGGAAGTGAAGCGTCAGGGGAGCGACATCGTTACCGCCGCCCTGATCGTGATCGGCGACGAGATCCTGTCCGGGCGCACCAAGGACCGCAACATCGGCTACGTCGCCGATCACTGCACCGCGATCGGCATCCAGCTCCAGGAGGTTCGTATTGTCGCCGACGAGGAGCCGGCGATCGTCGAGGCCGTCAACGCACTTCGCGCGCGCTACACCTACGTGTTCACGACCGGCGGCATCGGGCCGACCCACGACGACATCACCGCCGATGCCATCGCCAGGGCGCTCGGCGTGCCGATCGATGTCCACCCGGAAGCCTTCGCCCTCCTCAAGGCCTACTACGAGCGGAACAACCGCGAGTTCACACCCGCCCGCCTGCGTATGGCGCGGACCCCGGTCGGCGCGACCCTGGTCGAGAACAGCATCTCGGTCGCTCCCGGCTTCATGATCGGCAATGTGATCACCATGGCCGGCATCCCCAACATCATGCAGGCGATGCTGGAGGCGGTCACCCCGCGGCTCCGGACCGGCAGGAAGATGCTGTCGCGGTCGATCGATCTCAATTCGCCCGAGGGCGCGATTGCGGAGCTGTTCGGCGAGCACCAGAAGGAATTCCCCGACGTGCCGATGGGGAGCTATCCCTTCCGCGTCGACGACCGGCCGTGCACGCAGCTGGTGCTTCGCTCGACCGACCCCGAGCGCCTCGCAGCCGCGACCGCGGGTCTAGAGGCAAAGCTCAAGGCGCGCGGGCTGCTCTGACTAGGGGCTCGCGCCCTGGGTTTCGACGGCAAGCTTCGCGGCGGCAATTTGCTGGGCGATATCGTCGTCGGACGTATCGAGATCGTAGCAGTCATCGAGCGCGTCGAGCGCCGCCGCTGCGAGGTCCAGGAGTACGCCGAGGCTGATCCGCTCAACGACGAGGAAGTCCTCGCCGATCACGAGGCGCTCGACGCAGCGCAGGCTGCCGGCATCTGCCGCCAGCAGGCCGCGGCTTCTGAGATAGGCGAGCGGATCGTCGGCGGTGTCGAAGTCGGAGAGGGTCGCATCGCCAAGCTCCGCGACCGCATCCTCGAGCACCGCGGTGCCGCCCGCGAACAGCGCGAGCAGCCGCTTCAGCGGCGCATCGGCATCGACAAGCTCCTTGGCGCGGGTGCGGGCCTGCAGCGCATGGGCGATGAGGATCATCTCGAGCGAGCGCACCAACTCGACGAACCGCCGCAGCGCCTCGCCCGGCATCTGGCCGGCCGGCTCCGCGGCAAGATCCACCCGCTGTTTCAGGATGTCCTCGCCGGCGGCAAGGATGCCATCGAGATGGTCAGCAACGACGTAGACGGACGTACCGTCCGGGCGGCGCAAGCCGAGCATGACGTCTCCAGTGCGTTTTGACGACAACGCGCGCGACGCAACGAGCGATAACTCAGGTCGAGCTGACTTCTGATGGCGGACCGCCCGGCAGCAACTCCACCAGGACAGTGAGGGCGGCATTGAGATCGTCCGCCTTGAGGCCGAGCCAGTGGCCGAGATTGGAATGAAACGCGGCCTGCCACCGCTCCCACGGCGATTCAGGCGCGGCGATCATCCTGAGGCTTGCAAGCACGGCGTCGTCAGGGAACGAGCTGTCCAATCCGAGTCTGTCGCGCACGATCGGAACGAGTGCTGCGAGGCGCAACATCTCCGGCTCTTGGCGAACGGCAAGGCTTTGATCGCCGACAAGCGGGTCGGTCTGCATCCCCTCACTCCCTCCCTAAACCGGACAACGATCATCGGGGCTGCAGGGCCACCATAGCATACGTGCGTAGCGGCCGCCGTCGGGCGAGACGATTTCGAGCCGGCTCAGGAACCAGGAGGCGATGTCGATGCCGGCGACCTCCTTGCGCTGCTGCAGAGCACTTGGATCGAGCGTGTCATCGAGCTCGACGCATTCATTGGCACCAGAATCGGTCCAGGCGCAGAGCGAGGCGGACGCACGCAGCAGCCGCCGCGTCGCAATGACGAAGTTGGTAATCACCAGCCGCCGGCCGATCTCCGGGTCGGAGGCCTCGACCAGGAACGGACCCGGCTGCAGAGTGGTCTGCAGCTCTTCGTCAGGTGCATCTGGCTTCATCGAGAACTTGAAGATCGCCATTCTCGCCCCCCACGAAATCTCAATCGGAACGGCCATATAGGCTGATTCGCCGGCCTTGTTGTGGCGGTCTGCGGCCACAATCCAGTCCTCTCGAAAGGTGCCGGAGCGTGTAACGCTCCGGCAGCCTTGCCGTGCTGCGCGCTGCGCTCGTCAGCTGCACCCGCTCGTGCCGCCGCACGTGTCGCACTTGAGGCACGTGCCGTTGCGCACCAGCGTGAAGTTTCCGCACTCGCGGCAGCTCTCGCCCTCATAGCCGCGCAGACGTGCCTCGGCCGCCAGAGCAGACTCGGTCAACCGTCTGGTCAGCACGCCCATCTGTGCGGCGACCGGATTGGCCGTGCCCGGCTGCGTCAGCGGCGCGACCGTCTCCATCGTCGCCGCCATCATCGCGGTGACCGACGTCTCCGTCTCCGACACGGCCGCGAGCGCGGTATTGCCGTGGAACGACAGCACCTGGCTCTCGAGGCCGCGCAGCAGCCCCTTCGACACGAAC
>JBIOVC010000207.1:0-3509 GCA_044867545.1 Hyphomicrobiaceae bacterium
GTGGCGAGCAGCCCGTTGATGCCGCGTGCCGCCGCCTCGCGCGCCGCCTGCGGCGCCTGGTAGATGAGCACGAAGCGGAGCCGCGCGTCCTTCTGCGAGAATGCATGGAACGGCAGCACCGGCTCAAGCACGGCATCCGACCCATACGCCGCAATGGTGCCCTGCTTGGCGATCACGGCGGCATCGACCTTGATGTTGGCGCCGAAGGAGACATCAATGATGCGATCGAATCCTGTCCGTGTCTCCTCGATCGAACGCACGCGCTCGGCGACATTCTCGTTCTTGTAGTCGATGATCGCATCGGCGCCGGCGAGCTCCGCTACGACCGCCTGCTCGTCCCGGCTGACCGTCGTCGCCACGTAGCTGGCGCCCCCACATTTCGCGAGCTGTATGGCATAGAAGCCGACCGCGCCCGCGCCGCCGTGCACCAGCACGGTCTTGCCGGCGAGCGGCCCGTCGCCGAACAGCGCGTAGTGCGCCGTCATCGCCGGCACGCCGAGGCTTGCGCCGGCCGAGAAGTCGGCTCCCTGAGGCAGCGGCACCGCCCGCTCGGACGGCACCACGGTCAATTCGGCAGCCGTTCCGAACGGGCGTCCGTACTGGCTCATGTAGAGCCACACCCGCTCGCCGATACGCGACGGCGCCACGCCCGATCCGACCTTGTCGATGACGCCAGCGCCATCCTGGTGCGGGACGATCCGCGGAAACGCCATGTCGGCGTTGCCCCGCCGGATGCCGCGTCCTTTGACGTCGGAGGGATTGACGCCGGATACCGCAATCTTCACCCGAACCTCGCCTGGGCCCGGCTCTACATCGCGCATCTCGCCGACCACCACCACCTCGCGCGCCGGCCCACGCCGCTCGAACCACGCCGCTTTCATGGTCGGTCGTCTCCTGTATTCACGCCTGAGCGCTGCCGCGGAAGCGTCCGTAGCTCTTCCGGTCGCCGCGCCCGAACAGGATCACTTCGTAGACTTCGGGCGCGCCGCCCTCCATGCCGGGCGATCCGACGGGCATGCCGGGCACGGCGAGCCCGATTGCCTCTGGCTTCTCAGAGAGCAGACGATCGATGGCCGGCACCGGCACGTGGCCCTCGAGCACATAGCCCGCCACTTCCGCGGTGTGGCAGGAGGCGAGGTCCTGCGGCACCCCGAGCTTGCGCTTGAGCGGCTGCAGGTCCTTCGACTCGATGATCCTGGTCGGGTAGCCCGCACGCGTGAGGTGCTCGGCCCATCCCGAGCAGCATCCGCAGTTGGGGTCCTTGGTCACCACAACGAGCGGCTTGCCATCGGCACCCGCGAGCGTGGCCGGCGCAATCCCCGCCGCCGCCATCAACGTCAGCAGGCCGCGGCGTGTCAGCGGGTTCTTCGGTGCGGGCATCGGTCGCCTCCTTTTCTCCTCACCGGTCCGCACGGGCGAGGACCTCCATCAGCTCGGCGAGCTTGCGGCGCTGCTCGCCGGCGTTACCGCTTTGGATCGCCGCCTCGACACAATGCGCGACGTGATCGCGCAGCACTTCCTCCTCGACCCGCCTGAGCGCTGCACGCACCGCCGCGATCTGGGTGATGACGTCGATGCAGTAGCGGTTCTCCTCGACCATGCGCGAAATGCCGCGCACCTGGCCTTCGATACGGCCGAGGCGTTTCAGACAGGCAGTCTTCGTGTCCTTTTGCATAATCTTGACAGATACCCTCATGGGGTATACCGGTCAAGCCTATCGATACCCCTCGGGGGTTCTACGGAGTGCAGAACATGGCGGCCGGCAAGCATCACGACCACGCGAGCCACTCCCACGGAGCGCACGCGCACGAAGCACATCCCGCCGACCCCGGCAAACAAGCCGCCCACCTCGTGAAGGATCCGGTCTGCGGCATGGACGTCGATCCGCACGCCGGCAAGCCGCACGCCGAGCACAAGGGCCGCACCTACTACTTCTGCTGCGAGGGATGCCGGACCAAGTTCCTGGCCGACCCGGAACGCTATCTGGGCAAGGCCGCGCGTGCCGCCGAGCCGGTTCCCGAGGGCACCATCTACACCTGCCCGATGCACCCAGAGGTGCGCCAGGTCGGGCCGGGCTCGTGCCCGATCTGCGGCATGGCGCTCGAGCCGCTGCTGGCGACGGCCGATCAGGGCCCGAACCCCGAGCTGATCGACATGACCCGCCGGTTCTGGATCGGGCTCGCCCTGACCATACCCGTCGTCCTGCTCGAGATGGGCATGCACCTCGCCGGCCTCGACCATTTCGTCGGCGGGCAGACCTCCAACTGGCTCCAGCTCGTTCTCGCCACGCCGGTCGTGCTGTGGGCGGGCTGGCCGTTCTTCGAGCGCGGCTGGCACTCGATCCGCACAGGTCAGCTCAACATGTTCACGCTGATCGCGATGGGCACGGGCGTCGCCTGGGTCTACAGCGTTCTGGCGACGGCGGCCCCGGGCCTATTCCCGGTCGCGTTCCGCAGCCACGATGGCTCGGTCGCTGTCTACTTCGAGGCCGCCGCCGTAATCACCGTGCTGGTGTTGCTCGGCCAGGTGCTGGAGCTGCGCGCGCGGGAGAGCACTGGCGGCGCGATCCGCGCGCTGCTCGACCTCGCGCCGAAGACCGCCCGCATCATCCGCGCCGACGGTACCGAGCACGAGGTTCCGTTGAGCGATGTTGCGGTCGGCGACCGGCTGCGCGTCCGGCCGGGGGAGAAGGTCCCGGTCGATGCTTCCGTCGTCGAGGGCCGCAGCGCCGTCGATGAATCGATGGTGACCGGCGAGTCGATGCCGGTCACCAAGACGGTGGGAGACCGCGTCATCGGCGGCACCCTCAACCAGAGCGGCGCGTTGATCATCGAGGCGAAGCGCGTCGGGCGCGACACCATGCTGGCGCAGATCGTGGCGCTCGTCGCCGAGGCCCAGAGGAGCCGCGCGCCGATCCAGCGGCTGGCCGATCAGGTGTCTGGCTGGTTCGTTCCGGCCGTCATCGCCATCGCCGTGTTGGCCTTCGCCGCATGGGCGATCTGGGGACCCGAGCCCCGCTTCTCCTACGGGCTCGTTGCCGCCGTCGCCGTGCTGATCATCGCCTGCCCGTGCGCGCTGGGCCTTGCCACACCGATGTCGATCATGGTCGGCGTCGGCCGCGGCGCCGAGGCCGGCGTGCTCATCAGGAACGCGGAAGCGCTCGAGCGCATGGAGCGCGTCGATACCCTCGTCATCGACAAGACCGGCACGCTGACCGAGGGCAAGCCTGCCGTCACCGCCATCGTGCCGTCGCAGGGTTTCGACGAGGGAGAGCTGCTCCGCCTCGCCGCCAGCGTCGAGCGGGCGAGCGAGCATCCGTTGGCCGCCGCGATCGTCGCCGCCGCTGAAGCTCGCGGCATCGCGCCGGCGGATGTGAAGGGCTTCGACTCGCCGACCGGCAAGGGCGCGATCGGCATGGTCGAACGAAAGCGGGTCGTCATCGGCAATGCAAAGTTCCTGGCTGAGCTCTCCATCGCCGCCAAAGAGCTCGAGGCGGAGGCCGAGCGGCT